>JAFRAV010000030.1 GCA_017405225.1 Candidatus Saccharimonadota bacterium
AGGGAGCATCAATTTACCTGGAACATCTTTCTGACACTCGGTAATTTAGTTGGTATTTTGATAGCCTCTCTTGCGTATAATTATTTCTATAGCAAAGATGTTTTTGCTGTGATTATTGTCGTTCTTATGGCCTTCTTCGTACTCCACGCTTATCTACTACAAAGACTTGAGAGCAGATTAAAGAATAAATAAACCTGGCGGAAGTGGCGGGATTTGAACCCGCGATACGGTCACCCGCATACACGATTTCGAGTCGTGCGCCTTCAACCACTCGGCCACGCTTCCATCAATTATTTTACACTAAAAAGGGAAGTAAGTCCACCCCTGTTAGCGTGAGCTACTGCGACTCATCACTACGCCAAGTATATAGAAAACGTTTAATAATTGGCATTCGGCGGATGTATTCCCACATATCTTCGTAACCATCAGTGCGCCCAGCTGGATTGCCATAGCCACCGGTCATCGTCTGATACTCAAGCAGTGGTGTACAAATATCGCCTGATGATACCCATTCTGATTTTAGTCCAGTAGAAGTAATTGGCGCATTTACTTCTATACCACCTATCCAGGCTCGTCTATTATTGCCTTCGCCAATTTCAAATATTGTGTACCGCAAATTATCATTATTGGAAGCAAATTGCCGAACCGTAACGGTCCCATACATCCTAGTCTCCATACGATAATGATCTAATTGCGTATGGAAATTTGGTGCATTACCATTATCTACGTCTATACTCTCTGGTGGATGCTTCTTAGTGGATAGAACACCAAAATCTACTGCTGGCTGATGATTGACTTCTCTATAATAATCAGAGTCCATCTTGTTGTTTGCCACTAGTTGTTTGTATTCTTCTTTAGAATTAAACCTGCGTGCTGTACCACCCAAGAAAAACGCTGTATTGGCACCAGGAATCTTGAATGCACCTTTTTTGCAAATCTCGTTTAGCTGTTTTTGGATTTTTAGAGGCAAGGTTAAACTTTCCTCATTAAAACCAACTCCATACCAAGAGATTACACCATCCCCGCCTACATAGTCTGCCAAAAAACGCCACATACCTTGGGAATTACTACGGTAGTACCCACGGATCTTGACTGCGTTACCAAAATTAATATACGCAATCGCCGCCTCGTATGTATCCACCAAAAATACTCTGGACAAAGCAATCTGTACACCACCAATTTCTAGCTCATAACGAGGCCCTAGGCCCGCCTTTAATAATAGCTCTGGCCGCAATTTGTAGTTTTGCCCGCCTTGTTTCCAATCATCACCATCTATCTCGGCATGTGGCAATAACTCTGATTCTAAACGCTTGGCATCCTGATCTACGCGCCACTCCTCAGCCTCTATAAATAGCTTCTTGGCAATGTTGTCGTATTCCTGTTTTTTGCCATAAATATGTGCACAGAAATCCTTCATAGCAATTAAATATGCGCCATATTTTTCTACTGGATTGCTGTGCTTAACTGCAGCTAAAAAATCGTCTTTGGCCGACTGGAAATCCATGGGATTAGGATATTTTTCTAGAAAATCATTAATAGTTTGCGGACGAGTATGCTCATAATTATCAAAACCAACACCAGACATATATGCCAGAATGCGGCGCTCATAGTTAGAAGCAGATATTTTTGCAAAAATCGCATCTATCCCCACACTATCCACTGGCCCCTTGATACTGGCGATGATCCTATCCGCATCACTATGTTTAACTAGACTTTTATTGACTAAATCATAGAAACGAATCTCTTCTTCTTGGCTCAGTTTGGCATCATCTTGGCCCAAAATCTTAGGATTACGATTAAGAATCGCTTGAATCAGCTTGCGTCGTTGCTTATCAGAATTATCCATCTTATCTATATTTTATCATAAAATACTTATGCTATAATAAAAGCATGGAACACATCTTCACGTTTTTTGCTGCACCTACCAACACATTAATCAAAGAGGTAAATCCATTAGACGCTAATGTAATATTCAAAATTGGTTTTCCTATTCTGATAATCATTTTGGTATTTTTAGTCCTGTGCGCATTGATTGGCTTCTTTGCTAGAGTGGGCGGAATGACTAGGTTAGACATAGAAACAGGGAAATGGACCAGCCGTTTTGTTTTGATATTTATTTATTCCGTTTTGACCTGGCTAAGCTTGTCTATGTTAATAGGCTACTTGGGTAACGGAATCTTGGACGTGGTAAACGGCGCATTGCTATTTGTAGGTATGACCACATCCATAATTCAGCGCGCCACTGGTAACCAACCTGGAGCCAATCGCTCGCTTGCCTTTACTTTTGGATTCTTGGCAGTTATGATTGTCTGGAATTTTATTTACGGAGCCGTGATGGACGCACTCCCTGCAGAATTTATGGATACTATTGGCAGCGAATTCCACGCTGATTTCTTTAATGACTTGCTCAAATATATTGGTTGGATGAAATAGCTCCGACAAAAAAATGCCCCATTGGGCGATTTTAGCACGAATTTTGGTATGCCCGACAGGATTCGAACCTACGACCTTTTGCTCCGCAAGCAAACGCTCTATCCAGCTGAGCTACGGGCACACACTCTATAAAAATGGTACATCTTTGGCCTTTAGGGCTTTAGATGCAAATGTGGACAGCCGCTATCAGGCCTGGCCGTGCCGGAAATCATCTAGCGGAACATCCACCTAGAAATTAAATGAGCATCGCGGGTTGCGCGACATCTTTATTTTAACACATTTTTTAAAATTATGCTATACTTATCTTATGGAAAAGAGTGTTAAGGGAAAATCAGCTAAGACAAAAACGGGGAAGCTAAAAGCAAAACTCCTCTCTACTTATTATGGGCACCCAATCAAAGATATGAAACTTATCTGCATCACCGGCACCGCTGGCACTGTAGAAGTGGCAAATTATGTCCACGAAATCCTAAAAGCTATGGGACAACCCGTTGCTATATTGGCATCAGTTAGCCCAATCAAGGTTGGTGCTTTGCACAAGTTTCTATCTACCGCCTGGAAGGCAGGTGCTAATTATGTAGTAGTAACTGCACCAGCTAAGTCATTAGCAAAGGACGTCTTTATAGATTTGCCTGTTCATATTGCCGCAATGACAAACTTTGTACCAGCATCACTAGATGCACCATCTGCAGAAGAATATGCCGATGGCGAAACAACATTATTTAACATGGACCCAGATTACGTAATTCTTAATCGCGATGATGTAAACTACCAAAATTTTACAGATTTTGCCGGTAGAGAGGGAACTGTAACCTATGGCTCTGATAGATTTTCCAACATCCAGATTGTTAAGTCTAAGCTCTACCCAAAGGGTACCGAGGCAGAAATTGCTATTGGCAACACATCATTTACAGTGGCAACATTCCTAACTGGTGAGCCATTTGTATCGTATATGGCCGCTGCTGCCGCTATCGGAGACGCTTTGCACGCTACTCCAGAGAAGATTGCTGAAGGTATCGCTAATTACGATCCAGATAATGTAACTGCACCTGCTATTTAATAAAATAGGTGTAAAAAATAGGCTAGGTTTGGTCCTAGCCTATTTTGATGTATGTATTCATTGATTACTTTTGGTCTATTGCTTGCATTAGTTCTAGCAATGAAGAAGCCTTCTTGGTCTCATCATCTATCTGAGATGCTACGCTATAAGCATCAGAAACTAGATTCTTATCATGAAGCGTATTAATGGCATCTTTGTAGATATTAAACTTCTCTTCTGGAGTGCCTTGGACTTTGTCCATCAATGGCATCAAATCTTTGAGGATATTCTCACGAACCACCTTCAGATTGTCGTCTTCTGGAGCAATCTCTTGGCTTAGAATTTCTTCTGCGCTAGGGCCGGCAGTCGCCTCTGCTGCGGGAGTCTCTGTAGAAGACTCTGTAGTAGCATTGGTATCTGGGGTATCAGCTGGTACAGGTGCTTCTGCTGGTTTAGTAGGCACAGGATTGACAATATCTATTGGAGCAGATGGATGGGAAGACACTGCATCTGGTGCAGCTGGTGCATCTGGAATACCAGCACTAAGATCAGCAGCATCTGGTGCGGTAACATCTTCTGGACTTGGAGGCATAATATCAGAGAATGAGTTGTTAGTATCTGGGGCAGGGAAAGGTTCTGGCATAGGAGGCACACCGAGTCTATCTTGGATATCATTTACGTTATTGTCTTGAGTATCAGAATCAACAGCGCTATTGCTGCTATCGTTATTTGCAACTTGATCTATTGCCTCTTGTAGATCGTTAGTTTGACCAAATTGGCCCATAGCCACCCTTCTCTCTTTAATGTTTACTTTTATCTATAATAGCACAAGCATTTTGAAAATGCAAACTTTTTTGTATAAAAACAGATTATATCCTCAGCGCACGAACAATTTTGTCTATCAGATCAAGACGGACCTCCTCCATTGGTAAGCGGACACCAAAGGCATCTACAATACCCTCACCCTGTTGCTCTGGAAAATACACCCAAGTTCGTGGTGAAAACCTCTTGCGCGGAGTTAATACAATAGCGTAATGACCGCCATCGTTTATTACTCCAAAAGCTCTAAAATCCTCAAAATTATACATGCGATTGCCTTCTTTTAGCCCCTTAGAGTTCATAGAATATTTGAGCATTCGTGGTGGACGCACAGAATAGACAATTAACGCCACACATGACACAACTATCAACAAAGAAAAGCTCCACCATCTTACTAGTATCCCTACTGCAGTTAGTGATAAACCGATAATCACAAGCGCAATATACCATCCCACATTTTTATCACGGGAGACATATTCTTGTGCTTCCCAAGAAATATGTTTAGAATTATCCATAAACATATTATATCACAGCTGATGGCATATGCTACAATAAGATTATGGAAATTGAATTGTCCGCTTTTTACTCTAGGCTTGGTTCTATCTTTTTGATCTTGGCGCTAGGTTTTATACTAGGTAAAGTCGGCGCAATCAATAAAGACACTAACAAGCATTTGGTTAATATGCTACTGTTTGTTTTTATGCCAGCCTCCTTGCTGATGGCTTTTCCCACTACTTTTGACCAAAGCTCGGCTGATTTATTCTTTTCTGGAATAATAGCCGGCGTATTAGTTATGATACTCTTGGTACTTCTATCTAAACTGATATTTAACAAGAAGTTTTTTAAGGATGAGTTGCGACGTGAGGCCCAATTTGGATTAATATTTAACAATGCCACTTTTTTGGGCTACCCTATAGCATCTAGCACTTTTGGCTCGCGGGGAATCATCGCCTATTGTGGATTTATCATCATCTTTAATATTGCCCTCTTTTCTTATGGAGTATATTTGTTTAAGAAAAAATTCACTTGGCGAATGCTTTTAGACACCATTATTAACCCCAATATTCTGGCGGTGCTAATTGGTATGATTCTGTTTTTGACAAGTTTTAAATTGCCCGATTTTATGAGCGGCGCAATTGGATATGTCGGTAGCGCCACCACGCCACTGTCTATTTTATGTATCGGATTTATGTTGTCAGAGGCGAATTTCCGCAAAATTTTGCGCAAATGGAAATTAGTAATCCCCGCGGCTATACAGCTACTATTGGGGCCAGTAGTGACTTTTTTCTCTTTGAAGGTACTAAATCTTCCTAATGAAGTAATCTTTGTATGCACGCTAATCCAAGCCTTGCCAACTGCCACCAGTCTAGGACTTTTTGCCACAGAATATGGCGGGAACGAGGTAGAAGCCTCTGAGCTAGTTGCAATCTCTACGCTTCTTTCGCTTGGAACGATGCCACTGATGGTGGGGATACTACTAAGATAAATTACTCTAATGCTTGAACAAGTGTTTTGATTGTAGTAAAATTACTCCTGTATTTACAGATTCGTGAAAAGGAGGGAAATCATGACTGCAAAAGCGTACATTGATGAGCTAAACTACGAAGAATTCAGCAAGACTAAGGCCATATCAGATAATCCGAGTTTTGCCTCGTTCCTGGCTGGCCCAAATGATGATGTTGTGGCATCTGCCGTTTTGGCAGAGCAGTGTAAAAAACTGGGCGTACCAGCAGAATTCGTCAACACGCCTTCGGCGTTACATTATTTCGTAGTAGCAGTTAACAACCGTCTGCGCGGAAACGCATAGACTATCAACTTGGCCCGACATAGTTTCGGGCCTTTGTCATTGTAGTATCATTAATTTGCCATAATATCCCTCTTATTTAGTACTCACATTGTAGAACAATATAAATACATTGTAGATACAAAATAACGAGAGCAAGCTCTCGTATTTTTATTTTCTGCGTAATGCCAAAAGGGTACGCATCTCTTACGTGTCTAGTCCTGGCGGAGGGTGGGAGATTCGAACTCCCGCACCAGGTTTCCCCAGTCTAACGATTTAGCAAACCGTCCCCTTCAGCCACTTGGGTAACCCTCCAGTGTTTCTTATTATATCATATTTTGCTCTGTGCGCTAGGGCATTGCACGTCAAAATTATATGTATAG
>JAFRAV010000031.1 GCA_017405225.1 Candidatus Saccharimonadota bacterium
AAATATGAGTAATTACCTTATGTGAAGAAGCGAAGCTATTTCTTTACATAAGGAATTACGAGCTATTTTTGACGAGGCTGTAACCAAGATGACTTAAAATTACTGTAGTGAGAATTATTTGGAGTGGGAAGACCACATGTTAGACATCTTTAGCCCAATACACCACTTGCTCAATCTGCGGCAAAGGCGTACCAGTCCATTCCTCTAGTACTTTGCCATCGTCATCTAGTGCTATAATTGTTGGAAACTGCACAATATCATACATCTGTGCAAATTGCTCGCCATCTAAAGTATATGGATCTATACTCTCTATCTGTTTAGTTCCCCTTGTATCGTACTGAAAATCTCGCATCCAACTACGAACTTCACTAGCGTAATCGGTCTGCTCATTCCAAACAATTACCACCCTCATTTTTTACTCTCCTTTTTATGCTTTTGCTCTTTTATAATCTGTTCAAACTCTGCCAGTGAAGTAAATTCCTGAAAAACACTAGCAAATCTAACATATGCAACCTCATTAACCTCTGCTAAAACATCTAGCGTGATCTGGCCGATTTGCTTGGAGGTAACCTCCTCTGTCCCCAAATCATAGACTCTGTCCATTACCTGGTCTACTACCGCCTCTACCTCTAGTGAGGAGTTAAAGAATTTGCCAACGCTACGCTTTACAGAGGTAATCAGTTTATCTCTGTCAAATTCTTCCTTGTTGCCACTACGCTTACGTACCATAATAGTTGGCATTTCTATCCGCTCATAGGTAGTAAAGCGAACTTTGCCATCAGAGCTAACTCTACGCCTCCGAATCATAGTACCGTCTACCGATTCACGGCTTTCTAGAACTTTACTATCTCCAATTTTTATCTTTAGCACCCTTTACCTCCTTGTTCATCAAATAGTTAGCACTCTCTATATGAGAGTGCTAATGCTTATTTCTTACCGCGGAGTTTAGCTCTAAGAGATGGTGGAACGTCTAGGTCTTCTTCCCCCTCGTCGCTACGGATAGAATCCCACATATTTACCTTGCTGTCTTTTGCAAAATCTTCTTGAGCTACTGTAGGTTTTTTCTCTTCTAGGTCAGACAAATCTACTTTGTTGATTGGCTCTTCTGGAGTTGCCTCGCTGATAGCTTCTTTGGCATCTGCTACTGTGGCATTAGCTATACCATCTGCTACTGCCTGCTCCTGCCTATCGCGTTCTTTAGCACGATAATAATCAGAATCAAAGCCAGTTGCAACTACTGTAATTACAATCTCATCCTCTAGCTCTGGGCGGATAGATGCACCAAAGATAATATTGGCATCTGGAGCTACTGCACCAGTGATAACCTCTGCAGCCTCTTGAATCTCGCTCATGCTCATATCATAGCCACCAGCAACTGAGAATAGAACACCACGTGCACCCTCAATCTTGACCTCAATAAGAGGAGATTCAATTGCCTGCTGTGCAGCAAATACGGCACGATTCTCACCGCTGGCGCGGCCAATACCCATCAACGCAGAACCAGCGTTTTTCATGATAGCCTTAACGTCGGCAAAGTCCAAGTTGATTAAGCTGTGCTCTGTAATAAGCTCTGATATACCCTGAACGCCTTGGCGCAATACATCGTCTGCAATCTTAAATGTCTCAAGTAGTGGAGTGCGTGGATCAATAGTCTGAAGTAGGCGATCGTTAGGGATAGTAATAAGCGCATCTACCTCGTGTGATAGTTTCTCAATGGCTACGTCTGCGTTAGCTTTGCGCTGAGCACCCTCAAACGTAAATGGCTTAGTTACAACACCGACAGTGAGGATATCGCGATCGTGTGACTCTTGAGCTACAACTGGGCCGGCACCAGAACCAGTACCACCACCAGCACCGAGAGTAATAAACACCATGTCTGCACCTTCTAGGGCTTTGCCGATAGCCTCGCGGCTTTCTTCTGCAGCCTCGCGGCCTTTTTCTGGATCGCCACCTGCACCAAGTCCTTTGCCGATATGGACTTTATTATCTGCATCAGAGTGGTAGAGTGCTTGTGCATCTGTATTGACAGCCACAAATTCTACACCGTTTAGTCCGACTTCTTTCATGCGGTCCACAGCTGAACCGCCGGCACCGCCGACACCTACGACTTTAATACTTGCTGTGCTTTCCACCTCTGTTGGCTTGATTTCAGGCATTTTATTAATCCTCACTTTACAATAATTGTTACTATTATAGCACAAAAAACACTTTTACAACCCCTATTTTATAAAAAATGTGTTCAGAGCTAATTTTAGAACTTTTTAAAAATCTTGCTAAGTAACCCACCAGATTTCTTGGAGCTAGACTTATTGTGCTGCTTAGACTTAGCTTGCACCTCTTGGCCACCCTCTATTGCTGCCATAATTGCAAGACCTATCGCTGTGGCATATTCTGGCTTCTCTATAGCATCTGCCACACCTCCAAGCTTCTTTGGCATGCCAATCTTAATAGACGCTTCTAGCGCTTCTCTAGCATATACAGCTATATCTTTTAGTTTAGCGCCACCACCAACTAATACTACACCCTCTGGCAACTTGCGATCATATTTAGCGCCCTTTAGTTCTTTACGGATAGCATCAAATATCTCTGCCAAGCGATCTTCTATAATCTGATTGACCTCTGCCCTAGAAAAGACCATCTCTTCTCTGCCCTTATGGACGATGATTTCGCCCTCTGGAGCATCGCCATTAATACTCTTTGCTACAAAACGACGTTTAATATCCTCTGCTATGTCTGTGTCTATCTTTAGCATGATAGCTAAATCATTTGTGATATTATGTGAGCCAACTGGTATTACTCCTACGTATTGCAAATCTCCTTCTTCATAGATAGCAACACTTGTAGTGGCGCTACCAAAATCTACAATCGCAACGCCATTTTCCATCTGTTTTTCTGATAGGACTGCTTTAGCTGCCGCTACTACGCTAGGAACTAGCTTTTCTGCAGTAACTCGTGCCCTTTCTGTTGCCTTGCGAAGATTTAAGGCATTAGGAGCCAACACCGACAATACACTAGCTCTCATCTCTAACCTAGAGCCAACCATACCAATTGGATCTTTGATACCACTCTGGCCATCAAGTGTATAAGAAAGTGGCAAAACATCCAAAATATCTCTGTTAGCTGGAACACGACCAACTACGGCGGCCTGTTCTACTCTATCCAGGTCTGCATCTGTAATCTCGTGGTCATCTGGACCTAGCGCTACCATACCCTCTGCTTGGGTGCTCATTACATTGGCACCATTGATTGATACGTAGGCCGAGTTGACCTCATAGCCGCTCATTCTTTCTACTTCGCCAAGCATACGGTCAATTGACTCGCCCGGACCAGTAAGATTAGCTACTACTCCCTTGCGCATACCATTATTAGGACCTTCGTTGTAGCCAACTACTGAAATAGCACCGTCTTTGCCAACTGTTACTACAACAGCTCTAACGTTTTCTGTGCCTACATCTAGGCCTACGGCAAATTTTGCTACTTCATCCATAAGCACATTATAGCACACATAGAAAAAAATCGGCAATGCTTATTTTACAGATATGTTTATAGATTGCTAATCTGGTAGCGTTAAGATTTCATAGCCATCTTCTGTCACCAAAATTGTATGTTCTGTATGACAACCTATACTACCGTCGTTCATTACTACCGTCCAACCGCTACCATCATCAGCAATATGATTACTTGGTTTGCCTAGTGACGACATTGGCTCAATGCAAAGAGTATCGCCTACTTTTAGCTGATAGCCGTGGCCTTTTCTGCCATAGTTTGGCACATCTGGCGGCAGATGCATCTTATCACCAATAAAATGTCCAACGTAGTTTTCTATTACACCTAAATGACCGTGCTCTAACACTTTTTGGACAGCGTGACCAATATCACCCAGGTGTGCACCTGGTTTAACCTGTTCTATTCCCTCATATAATGCACTTTCTGTAACAGAGATCATTTTTTTGATAACTGCAGAACCTTGGCCACCAACTAACATCGTAAAGGCTGAATCCGTATAGTAACCCTTATATTTAATCACCATATCAAAGGAAACTTTGTCCCCCACCTCTAATACATAGTCACTTGGCGCTCCATGCACTAACTGTTCATTAGTGGAAATACAGATGGCTCCAGGAAATTTTTCTTCCAATTCATCATAAGCCACCTCTGCGCCACGCTTTACCACCTCTTGACGAACCCAAGCGTCAATCTCTTTTTCGCTCATTCCTGGCTGCACATAGGCCTTTAAATCCTTTAATAAATTACCAAGGATTTTACCACCCTCGCGCATTGCTGTAATTTTTTTATTCTCCATAACTTTTTTCTCGCTCCAATGCATCATTTTCTATTGCTTCGGCTTGGTCGTCTTTCCATACCACGGGCGCTGGAATTACGTCTTGAACAATTTTTGTAATACGCTCGGTCACTTGCTCAAAACTACCAAGACCATCAACTTCATGAATTGGTACATTTCGCTCTTTTAACAGAGGTAAAATTGAATAAATATTTTGTTCAAAGATTTCAAAACGACGCTCTACCACATCCATATTATCGTCCGATCTACCACGTTCTTGGATGCGATTAAGTAGCTCTTCTTTTGGAACGCTCAAAATAATTGCAGCCTCTATCTCGCCAAAGAAATCCCTTCCACCAGCTTTACTTTCTTTGAGTAAAATATTTGCTTGCTCTATATCTCTTGGATAGCCATCCAGAACAATCTCCATTCCTTCTGCTCTAGCAAAGTCTATCTGTTTATTCATCAGATTTACTACTTCTTGGTCATCTACTAACTCGCCTTTTTCCAGTATTTCATCAAATTCGCCAGTATCTCTTAGTACCTGTCCAACAGAAAGCCAGCGCCAACCGTATTTATCGGCAATAGCTCTGCCCTGAGTACTTTTACCGCTTCCGGCTGGGCCAAAAAATATTATCATAATGCCTCCTTTACCCTTTTATAGACTTCTTCTATTGTGCCCACACCGTCTACGCGCTTCATTTCTATACCATGTTGCCAAAAGATTTCTTCTACATCTCTTCTATTGCTCTTATAATCTTCTACTCTTTGTTTAGCGATGCTCTCTTGGTCTTGCTCTCTGCCTCGCTCGGCCATACGAGCAATCACTTGCTCCTCTGGTACAGTGAGTTCTATTACATCTGTTACGCCAATCTCATCAATTGCCATCTGGGCCTGAGCACGATTTCTAGGAAAACCATCTATTACAGCATCCCCCACCCCAGACAAAGCATCTTTTAGAAGTTTCAAGACAATGTGGTCATCAAATAGTTCTGATGTCTTGAGCTTCTCTTGAACCCATGATTCTTTGCTTTTTCTTAGAATCTCACCCGTAGAGACCCACGGACAGCCCAAATCCGCTGCCAATTTTTGCCCTTGAGTGCTTTTACCACTCCCAGGCATACCAAATAATACAATTCGTCTCATAAAATCATTATACCATCGTTTTAACAAAAAATCGCCCGTTAGTCTATTCTGACAAAACAGAAGGCTAAAGTTGGCGATTTTTAACTATTTAAGACCTAGTTTGATACGTTCGTTCTTCTCTGTCTTGCGAATCTCGCGCAAAATTGCTTTTTTGCGGCGTTCACGCTTAGAGATAGGCTTAGAAAATCTAGTCTGTGATTTTGCCAAAGGCATAATACCACTCTGAAGAACTTTACGATTAAAACGGCGGATAATGTTTTCGTTAGCCTCGCCTTGGTCTTTTCTTGTTACTTTTATAGCCATATTAGCAACCATTATACCAGATAGGGCCTTAAATTGCAACACTTAATTTTAAGATGCGGCCTTCTACGCTACGTACACCGTTCCACTCATTTTCCATTAGAGTAACCCAGGCATCTATCTGCATCCCCGCCGAGAGATCCATCCAGTCATCATCAGCGTTAAACGCCACAATTTTTAGGGTGCTATCCCAATAATCTTTCACAATCAAGCAGAGGTGCTGTTGATCTTTGCCCATCTTTGTCATAGAGAGAATTTTTACATCTCTTAATCTAAAAATTGGCTCTTTGTTCCCCTCTCCAAATGGCTCTAGCTTTGTTAAATCATCTATCAGCTCTAAATCTATATCCGATAACTCCGTTACTGATAAATCTTCTTTTACATCAAAGTATTTTCTCTGATCTGACAGTTTTAGACTACGGTAATAATTGTTAATTCTCTCTGTAAAATCGTCTAATTTGTTTTTTGGAAGTCGCACGCCACAGGCCTCGGCATGACCTCCGCCAGAGGTCAAAATGTCTTGGCACTCCTTTATAGCAAGTGCTAAGTTAAAGTCCCCAAAACTTCTACCCGAGCCTTTATATTCACCGTCTACCTCTGTTAATACAAAACTAGGTCTCTTGTATTTCTCAGTTATTTTCCCGGCAATTATACCTACTATACCTTCTCCCCATTTACCTGTTACCACCAGCACCGGCTCCTCGCTCACCCCATATTCTTCTACTTCTTTGATAGCTTGCTGTTGCTGCGCACGACGCTCTTCATTTAATGCGTTTAGTGCATTAGCCGCTTCTGCCGCCTCTGCACCAGATTCAGTCATTAGTAATTTTAGGGCTTTTTCCGCCGTCTCCATCCTGCCGGCAGCGTTTAATCTAGGCCCAATCTGATAGCCAATCGCAGTGGAGTTTAGTCTCTTTATATCGGCTACACGTATCAGCTCTTTTATACCTGCCCGCCTGGTCTTTTTTAGCACAATAAACCCATAGTAACAAATAATCCGATTATATCCCGTTAGCTTCATCGCATCACAAATAATGCCAATCGTTGCCAAATCTAGTAGCCATTTTTCCATACCATCCTTGATAGCTCCAGCTTTAACCAATGCTCGCGCCACCATAAAGGCTACTCCTGCCCCTGATAAATTAGACAGGCTAGCATTTTTCTTATCACTAGCTACACTAAGCTTAAAATCAGGCCTTTTGGGGTTGATAATGGCTATTGCCTCTGGCAAATCGCCCGATATCTCGTGATGGTCTGTTACGATTACCTCTATTTTTGCTTGATTTAGCTCGTCAATTATCTCTTTATTATTGCTACCACAATCCACTGTGATAACTAGCTGGACTTTCTCTTTCTTGGCACGCTCTACTAGCCGTTTACTCATACCATACCCATCTACAAATCTGTCAGGCAACATAGTGGACACATCCTTAACCCCTGCCATCTCCAGAGTTTTTGCCATGATAGTAGTAGCAGTCACACCGTCCACATCGTAATCACCATAGATTAATACTTTTTGTTGATGAGATTTAGCCTGAATAATTCGTTTTACTGCTTTATCCATATCTGGCAAAATATTAGCATCAGCCAAATCCTCGTATTTTGGATGCAAAAAATCATCTCCAATACCTCGCTTTTCTAGGAGTTTTTTAAATAATTTGTTCACTTTAGCCAATCGTTTTATTCTGTTTTTTACTACGGTCTGACAAGGTTTGACTCTTTATAACCATACTCTGTAGTTCTTTTAAGAGTGGAAACTGCTTATTGGTCTGATAAATCAACGTGTTGCCGCGTTTGGTTACAATTAAAAATTTACCCTTTTCTAAGCGCTTTAGTTCTCTTTGAATGTTTCCAGCATCTTCTTTGATTAACTTGGACAAACCTCTTACATGTGTCTTAAAATCTGGGTATTTAGCAAAAACCACTAGTATCTTTCTGCGTACTCTTGATGTAATGAAGACATCCAACATATTACCTCGCTTTTCCTTTCCTTGTTGTCTATTATACACCAAATAATTATTTTTATGTATTTTTAACAACAATTTAGTCCACTTCTAGGTGTTATAATAGGCTTACTATGTTTTATGAGGTTATTCCAATTCAGCAATTTCGCAAATCTGGTGGTATTCTCACTTATTCATCTGATAAGAAGCTTACCCCTGGCCAAATTGTAGAAATTCCTCTGGGCAAAAAAAGCACCTATGGCATTGTGTACCAATCTGTTAAATCAGTTGATTTTCCAACCAAACCAATCACTCGCACCCTGTATAGTACGCCACTCCCCGCTCATATTATAAAATCAATCTTTTGGTTGTCAGATTACTATCTTAGTCCTCTCCCTGTGGTAGCTAAGATGTTCTTGCCTCTAGGAATCGGCAAAAACCGTCGCAAAAAACCAATCTCCACCTCTACTGACGCATCCTCTAAGACGGCATCCAATAAGCTTTCCGTCACCCAAAACAGTATATCTATCCCCCTAAATAATGCCCAAAAAACCGCCCTAAATAACCTCTGGGACAATCCTAATAGCACACGTCTCTTACATGGTGTCACTGGTAGCGGCAAGACAAATATTTACCTTAAAATGGCCTCCTCCGTGCTAAAACAAGGCAAATCAGTAGTATTATTAGTCCCAGAAATTGCACTTACCTCTCAGTTAGTTCAAATACACGAAAAAGTATTCAGCAAAAAAGTAGTATTACTTCACTCTCGCCAAACAGAGGCCGAAAGACATCAGATTTGGGAGTTAGTGCTTAATTCAAACTCCCCACAAGTGATAATTGGCCCTCGCTCCGCGTTATTACTCCCAATAAAGAATCCTGGGCTTATTATCATAGATGAAGCTCATGAATCTAGTTACTTCCAGGAAAACAATCCCCGCTATTCTTCTCTTAGATTAGCTAGTTATATGGCAAATTATCTTAAAATCCCCTGCATTTATGGCACCGCTACACCTTTAATATCTGATTATTATTTAGCCAGCTCCAAATCAGCCGTCATTCCGCTGTCAGAAAAAGCCAAAAAAACCGCCACAGAGCCAAAGTTTCATATTATAGACCTCTGTGATAAAACCTGTTTCTCTAAAAACCGTTATTTTTCTAATGCTCTACTTGATAATATCTCACAAAACCTAACCGATCATCACCAAACTTTGATTTTTCATAATCGTCGTGGCTCTGCCAATCTCACACTGTGCGACAATTGTGGTTGGCAAGCTCTTTGCCCTAATTGTTTTTTGCCATTAACTCTTCATGCTGATGATTATAAGCTGGTTTGTCATACCTGTGGCGCTAGTCAAAAAGTTCCATCTTCTTGCCCAGAATGTGGACATATAGATATTCATCACAAGGGATTTGGGACTAAATTGTTGGAGGCAGAGCTAAAAAGGCTCTTTCCTAAAGCGCGCGTTGTTAGATTTGATGCCGACAATGTCAAAGGCGATACATTAGATGCTAAATTTACAGAGGTAAAATCCGGAGAATACGACATTATTATTGGTACGCAAACTATTGCCAAAGGCCTAGATTTACCACTGCTTGCAACAGTAGGAGTAGTTCAAGCAGACGCTGGATTATCTTTGCCAGATTACAGTTCAGAAGAACGCACTTTTCATCTGCTAACCCAGGTAATCGGGCGTGTAGGACGTGGTCATCTGGCCGCCGCAGATGTTTTTATTCAAACATACCAGCCAAATCATCCCGCTATCAAGGCAGCGATTGCCTCTGATTATGTAGCTTTTTATAACTATGCCCTATCCAACCGTCGCAAAGGGCATTTTCCGCCGTTCTATTATATCGCCAAACTTTCCGTCACTTATAAAACAGAAGCTACATCTATTAAATACATCAAACTATACCAAAATACCCTCCGCAAAAATCCTCATTTAGTCGTATCCCAACCCACTCCAGCCTTCCACGAACGAGCATCTACTGGTTATACCTGGCAAATAGTTTTGCGTTCCACCTCGCGGAAACAATTGTTGTCCGCACTAAAATCTCTCCCGGCCAACTCAAAACTACATTTTACAATAGATCCACCATCCCTGTTATAACTCTTATTCTCTGCAAATCTATCCGTTTTTTCTATGGCTCTATCTCAAAATCTAGGTCTAGCGCATGGCACAATCTGTCTACAATCAAATCAAAGAAATCCGTCACCTCTACTTTCCATCCAAGTTTTTCTGCTAACCTCTTTTTCATCATTAAAAGTCTGGAGTTGTAAATGATAACCTTGCCACCTCTGATTTGTTCTAGTTCAGGTGCTAGTTCTGAATCTTCTAGCACCACGTCTTCTCTGATTAAATCCAACCATCTCTGGCAATCAGATTCAGATATCTCTGTTTGTCCACATTGGGCCTTCATTTTTTGATAAGATTCACTTCTGCTAATTTTATCCGATGTTAGAACAAGAGCTTTTCTAGTATTATCCAATAAAGCAGGCAAATCCCAACCGTAGCCCACAAAAATCTGTCTAGGAAAACGCTTTTCTAAATACTCTTTTGCCAACATGGATACTATCGGATTAGCCAAAACTATTGCGTTTACATGGCCAATATATGGCAACAACAACTTCTCTGCCTCTTGTAGGATTTCACAATTAGTTTTTATGACTAAATCCTGCTCCGAGCCGGCCGTCAATCTTTTTACTGCCACCATCAGTGTGTCTTCTATTTTATTTCCCAGCAAATACCCCGAAAATCCATAGTCAAAAATCAAAACTGTTCTCATAAAACTCCATACTCTTATCCTACCATCAGAGAGACCATTCTTGGTTGTGTATTGTATTGCCTATGCAACACGGTATTGCATAAGCAACAGAAAAACACACCAATTAGCCGTGCTAACTAGCATTTAACAGATGAATATGTTATAATAGGGCTATGAAAGTTATCACCACTCCAGATTCTAGGCTACGCAAAAAATCCACAAGGGTTAGCGTAATAGATGACGAGATTCACGATATTATAGCCAAGATGACAAAAAGCTCTATAGACTGGGAGAATGAGCACCCTTATGAGCTAACTACCGCCATGGCAGCACCCCAGCTTGGCATCAACAAACGTATCATCATCGTGAGGGATGATTTTGATGACAAAAATAATAATCATTTTACTGCTCTCATTAACCCAGAGGTAATCAAGACCGAAGGAAAAATGATCAAAGATTACGAGGGCTGCCTCTCTGTGCCAGAGATCTATGGTCTAGTTCCCCGCCCCAAAAAAGCCAAAATCAAGGCTATGCTAGAGGATGGAACAGAAGTTAGAATCAAAGCTGAAGATTTTCTTGCCCGCACAATTTTACATGAAATTGACCATCTAAACGGTGTGCTTTTTATAGACCACATCAAAGATAATTCCAAAGCATTTTATCGTTTAGACGAGAAAGGTGATCTAATCCCTGTAGACTACGAGGCTGAAATAAAATCCAACAAGGACCTTTTTCCTGATGAATAAACCTAAAATCATTTTTTTTGGCAACGGTCCATTGGCTGATACTACAATCTCTGTATTGGCAAAAAAATGTGACATAATCTTTCATGCTCACACCAAAGATGATTTAGAAGAAGTAAAAAAGTTAAAAACCGCTCATAATGCTACTGATAATTCTGACAAGATATATGGCATATTAGCATCCTTTGGTGTATTAATAAAATCCGATATTTTAGAGCTATTTGAGCCAGAAGGTATTCTTAATATTCACCCTAGTATGCTACCAGACCTACGCGGTCCTAGCCCAATAGAGTCAGCCATTTTGCGGGGAGATGAGTATTTTGGCGTAAGTGTAATGAAGCTTGTAAAAGAGATGGACGCTGGCCCAATTTACTATCAAGAAAAATGCGACAAACCCCTAATCAATCAGTACTCCGCTTCCCCATCAGACAAATCCAATATCTATAATACTCTAGCCACTATTGGCGCAGAATGGATTACAGAAAACCTAAATCATTTACCTACCCCAAAAGAACAAGACGGCTCCAAAGCTACATTTTGTCAAAAAATGGATAAAACTATGTCTGTTATCAATCCTAGCACAGAAACTTCTAGCGAAGTTCTCCGTAAAATTATTGCCTTATCCGGGTGGCCAAAAAGTAAATATGAGTTTTTTGGTCACGAATGTATTATTCATGCTGCGCATAGCGCTGCAATTCATCAGCAAAATGACAATCCTGACAAAAAATCTACCAATAATTTTGCAAACGAATTTGACGAGCTATCCCTAAAGTGTACTGATGGCGAAATAGTTTACATTGATTCGCTCCAGCCTGCAGGCAAAAAAGTGATGGATGCTAAATCTTTCATCAACGGCTATCGCCACTAGTCAGAACGTTTATTATAGATAGGTCCACGTTTTTTGCTTGATTTTTTTTGTTTAATTGCTTATACTAAAAATATGAAATTTGACGATAATTTTCTTTCTGAGGTGGGATTGTCAAATCTCCCAGATGATCAGAAGCCTGCTTTCCTAGAACATGTCCAGGAAGAGCTAGAACTTCGCGTTGGTACTAAAATGAGTGAAGGTCTAACAGAGGCTCAAATTGAAGAATTTGAAGGGATCATGGAAAATGATCAACAGGTAATTCGCAAAGTAGTTGGCGAGCTTGGCATGGATTTCCGCAATGATCCTATTTACAGAAAAATTTTGGAAAAACATGGCGTTACTGAAGGTACTTGGGATATTATTAGCGAATATCTTTCTGTTAAATGGATTCAGAAAAATCGTCCCGACTACCACGAAATCGTCACTTCTACCCTTGCAGAACTAAAAGAAGAAATCCGCTCTGGAAACTCGCAGATACTAAACTAAAACATGTAGTCTTCCCACTCCAAACAATTCTCACTACAGTAATTTTAAGTCATACAGGTTTTAGCCTTGTCAAAATCACTTCCAATTCCCTATGAAATGAGATAGCTTCGCCTCATTTCATAAGGTAATTGCGCATAATTTTGACTAGGTAAAATCCGCTTTAATGACTTAAAATTAGTAGTGAGAATATTTGTCTGGGAAGACAATTTATTATCTTGAGACGCAACGGAGAGCGTCCCCGTGTGCCCTACCATCGGATACTGCAGGACGCACATCCGTAGACCACGTATACAATCTATAAGCATTGGTACTACTAACGATAGTAGAAGACCACAAGCTCGCAACGTTAACCTGGTCGTATAAGCGACCAGTATACCAGAAGTAGCCGCCAGAGTAGACATAATCTAATGGATATGATTTTAGCCCTGTTCCACCATCCTGATTATCGCCATAGCCATACTGGGTGAAGAGGTATAACTAGAATGTTGTAAATAATATGCTAATGTATTATAATCAGAATATCGGATGATGCTCCGAGTAAGACATCATCCAATAGGTTGTGGGAGTCTGTCCTCTAAGAGGCGGACTTCCTTTTTATACGACTTATCCTAAAGTCAAGCGAGATTCTAAGCTTAGTACGTCCTATGACTATTTTCACTTATACCTCCTTTAAGGTCGTCTGCCAACCACTCGGAACGGATGGCTTTTCATTGATGACCTCCACGCTCTGGCAAGAATAACTTACCCTTTGCTCCGCCATCAATTATTCTAGGCTCCACACGCGCCTATTTACGAGCGTATCATAAGGTTTATCAGATTAAAAGCGTAAGCCCGATAAAATCTTTTTGGCACTAATTTGTATAGCGCAACGGAGAGCGAGCCCGATGGCCTTGCCATCGGATACTGCAGGTCGCACAGCCGTAGACCACGTATTCAAACTATAAGCATTGTTACTACTGACGATGGTAAAGGACCACAAGTACGCACGGTTACCTTGGTTGTACAAGCGACCAGTATGCCAGAGGTAGAAGCCAGAGTAGACATAATCTAGCGGATATGACTTTAGTCCTGTTCCACCATCCTGATTATCGCCATAGCCATACTGGGTGAAGAGGATAGACTAGGATTTTCCAGACTTGGAAAATCCTTTAATAAATTGTCTTCCCAAACAAATATTCTCGCTACAGTAATTTTAAGTCATTAAAAGCGGATTACACCTCTGTCAAAAATATGAGTAATTACCTTATGTGAAGAAGCGAAGCTATTTCTTTACATAAGGAATTACGAGCTATTTTTGACGAGGCTGTAA
>JAFRAV010000032.1 GCA_017405225.1 Candidatus Saccharimonadota bacterium
AGGGCATCCGAGAAGTTTGACTATATTCAGAACCACGGGCAATATAGCGCTAACGAGCGCTAGCTTAGGCGTAGTGTCCCTGTAACGACAGGCGACACAAGCCGGCCCGTGGGCTGCATATAGCCAAGCTTCTTAAAGGATGCCCTGTACATATAATTTTGACAAGGCTAAAACCAAGATGACTTAAAATTACTGTAGTGAGAATTATTTGGAGTGGGAAGACCGAATATTATTAAATGATAAACAATGATGCGTAATATAGCACAAAAACGGTAAGCAGCAGCGCACCTTCTCTGCGGCTGATTTTATGTTCTGTTACAGAGAAGATGTATAGCAGAAGTGCGGATGATACTAGCATCACCAGGTCTAGAATCTTGAATGATTCTGGCGTGATAGTGCCAAGCGTTGCTACTGGCACGCCTAGTACTATGCAGATATTAAAGATGTTACTACCCAAGATATTACCTATCACCAAATCCGTTTCGCCTTTCTTGGCTGACACTATAGTGGTAACTAATTCTGGGAGTGACGTACCTAGTGCAATAACTGTAAGTGAGATTAGCCTTTCTGTAATGCCAATTGTATGAGCAATGTTGGTAGCAGAATCTACCACCAAATTAGAGCCAAATATTATACCAACTAAGCCACCTATGGTGATAAGAAGTGATGGAACGAGCTTCCATTTAGGCTTTTCTACTTCTGTTTTTCCTCGTTCTCGGACAGCCATAGATATTAAGTAATATAAGAATACAGCAAAGAATAATAGTATAGCAATGCCATCAGAGCGAGTAATTTGGTTAATGGAGCCAGACATTAGTTGTGTATCTAAGAATAAAACTACCAAAAGAATAGAAACTAGAATTGCGATAGGGATTTCTTTGCGAATTGTTTGTTTACGAATGCGAATAGGATGAATAACGGCGCCGAGCCCAAGGATTAGCAAAATATTAATAATGTTACTACCAATAACGTTGCCTAATACCATATCTGTACTTCCCTCTGCTAATGAGCTAAATGATACAGCTAGCTCTGGAGCGGATGTGCCGAATGCTACAATGGTCAGACCAATTAAAATTTTAGGAACACGAAAATTGCTTGCTGTGCTAGATGCACCGTCTACAAAGAAATCAGCACCTTTGATTAATAGTATAAATCCTACTATCAAAATCAATATTTGCAAAAAAATGTCCATAAGCTAATTATAGCATAAGCATTATGAAATTACATAAAAATAGGCCCTACTCTGTAGGACCTATGTTCTTCTTATGCCGTACTTTTTGTATAGTGAACGCTAGCATCGCGTTCCCAGACGTCTTCGGGAATAATTCCCAACTTCTGTTTTGTCTGGACAAAATTGTCCATAAACGGAGTAGAACGGAAATAAGAACGTGGCTTAAAAACAATTTCTTTTTCCTTTCCTCCATCACAGTAGCGAATTACGCCTTTGGTATGCCTAGTCTCAAATCTGTTATTAGACATAAAATATCTTTCTACCTCGGCTGCTGTAATAATCGGCGGATTTGCCGAACAAATTCGTTCCATAGCCTCGTCATCAAATACCAGCCCAAAAATTATTATGTGATTGGGAAGGTATTTTGTTCCATTGATTGGTAGAGAATGTCCCAGTTTTCCAATTATCCATATTTCGTTTGAGAGGAATTCTGGGACTTTCCACGTTGTCCAATGTTTCTTGCCAAATTGGGCTTGTACCCCAAATTCTTCCAACGATTTCTCCGTTACGTATGCAGGATAGTGTACTTTCCAAAGGAGTGCCCCTTTGTAGTCCTCTGCCCACAATTGTAATTTCTGGTTGCCGCAAAATAAATCTATACTTCTTGAATACTTCCACGGGAACCACATAGAGCGTGGAAATGCGTGGATTTCTCCACAGAACGGACACCTAAAGCCATGAGGTGGCCAATCGTTAAGTAAAGCCATTTGCTGCGTCATATCTATCCCTCCTTTGTTAATGTACATAAGAATTGCCCATATTATACATTATTTTCTACGAATAGTCAATTATCAGAAAAGAAAATGTGCTATAATGTATGTATGTCTAATTTTTGGGATGATTTACCGCATGGATTTACGATTCTCGCACCGATGGAGGGCGTGACCGATGTAGTTTTTCGTCAAGTTATAGCACGTGCTGGTCGTCCTGATGTATTTTTTACAGAGTTTACAAATGTTTCTAGCTTTGCCTCTGAGAAAGGCAGGCATGATGCATTGGAGCGTCTAGATATTGCAGGCAAAAACATAGAAAATCCTATTGTTGCTCAAATATGGGGTAAAAATCCAGAACATTTTGCCGAAACAGCGCAACATTTAGAGGGCTTGGGTTTTGATGGGCTTGATATTAATATGGGTTGTCCTGATCGTCATGTCAATAAAGCTGGTGGCGGTGCTGCTATGATAAAAACACCAGAGCTTGCTATAGAATGTATCAAAAGAGCAAAAGAATCTACCAATCTTCCAGTTTCTATCAAAACTAGAATTGGGTTTACTTTTCGCGATGAATATATTGAGTGGATTCCACTGCTACTTAGGCAAAATCTATCCGCCTTAACGGTCCATCTTCGTACACGCAAGGAAATGTCTAAGGTTCCTGCTCATTATGATTTGATTCCAGACATTTTAAGATTTAGAGATGAGATTGCGCCAGAGACAAAATTGATAATAAATGGTGATATCAAAGATTTGACAGATGTTCGGAGATTGTCAAAACAATTTCCTGGTGTAGATGGATTTATGATTGGCCGTGGCGTATTTCAGAATCCATATTGTTTTACTAACCATCAGCCAACCCAGGTAGAATTAGAAGATTTATTCCTTTATCACTTGGACTTGTTTGATGCGCGAAGCCAAGAATTGGAATCCCGTGGCTCGCGCTATCCATATGAGCCGATTAAGCATTTTATCAAGGTTTATTTCTCTGGTTTTGACGGGGCAAGCGAGCTAAGAAATCGTTTAATGAATTGTAAGACTACAGAAGAATTGCGGCAAATAATTCAAAAAGATTAAATTATCTCTGTTTGCGGTTTGATTGTTGACTATTCTGTGCATTGTTTTGCATTTGTCCACCAGGCATATTACCCATATTGCCACCCATGTTTTCACTCATGCCACCTCCCATCATTCCGCCACCTTGGCCAACGATGTTTTGGCTGATTGATATAGATTGCACGTTGTTTCCATTGATAGATAAATCGTAGGATTGTCCAACTGATAATTTACTTGAGGAAATGAGAATTGATTGGTAATTTTTGGCCGGTGTAAAACTGATTTCACCAAAAGTCAGAGTGCCAGCATAATTGCCAGAGAGGTTAATAAGTACTGATGGCTGGGTAGCTGAAGTGGCATTTTGCGCCATTCCAGATGATCCAACTGCGACCAGCGTTCCGCCAGTAATGTTGATTTCGCCATCACAATCTATTGCGGAATTGCCACTATTTGTTGGACCATCAACATAGATTTCTCCACCAGAAATACTGATTTTACCGTTACTGTCTAACCCATCACCAACTGAATTTACGTGGATTTTTCCGCCAGAAATAGTTAATTGGCCGTCACCCGCTACTCCTATTGTGGAAGAGCCATCCGAGTTTTGCGCGTTTATGCCGTCATCGTCTGCTGTTAAATCAATTTCTCCGCCAGAAATATTAATAATATTAGCTTCTATACCCTCGTGTGATTTTTCAATTTTGATTGTGCCGCCAGCAACATTTAGTATCCCATCTGCGTGGATGGCATCATCGCTAGTATCTAAAGTGAGATTTCCACCAGTAATCTCTATATTGTTATTGCTATGAATCGTATCGTCCGTTGAAGTAATTATATAGTTTCCATTTTTAATAGACAGTGATGTATCTGCTTTGATTCCCTTGCCATTGCCAGTAAGTTTTGCGGAGCCATTGCCGTCTATAGTCAGAGTACCGTCACTAGAAATTACGGCTGCCGGATCATCTGTAGAATCGCCTTTGTCTGTAGATGTTAAAGTATTATCTCCTACTAATTCTATGGTAACATTGCTACCTTCTTTACATTTGATGGCTGCACCCTCTTGATTGGTGATAGATACATCTTGTAATATTATTTTTACTTCGTCGGTGGTATCTACGGTAATTTTGCCATTGGTAATAGTACCAGTAAACGTATATGTTCCACCGGATTCTATTTTGTTTTTCCCTTCTGCCAGACTAATGCTAGAACCGTCCGCATTATTCGTAACAATGGTAGATTGTTCACTTTGGTGATTTGCCAGGTATATTCCGCCTACCGTTAGACCACCTAGTAGAGTTAGTGTACCAATAGTAAGTGCAATTTTTTGGCCAAGTAAATGTTTAGCTACATCATTCTTGACGTTTTTTGCTGTATTATCCATTTATAATTCCTCCTCCATTAAGCAATGCGACAAAGCAACCTTTAGATTGCCATTTTTTACACGGATTTTATCAATAAAATCTTTTTCATTAATATCATTTTTCATAGTGATACGGTATGTTAGTTCAAACATACTACCCATATTGGTGGTTTTTGATTTTTCTAAGACATGAGCTTTGGTATAATTGGCAAATATATCATCAAACATCTCTGTATAGTCTAAATCTTCTGGCACTAATATGGTTAGTTTTTTATCTAAATTAGCGGAAACGCCAAAATTAATAAATTTTAAGAAAACAATTGCAATAGATACTAGTACTGTAAATAGTGCTGCAAAGGTGACGTATCCAACTCCAGTGGCTAGGCCTATTGCCATTGCAAAAAAGATAGACAATATACTACGTGAGTTGCCAGCAATAGAGCGAAATCTTACAAGTGAAAATACACCTACGGTAGCAACTCCAGCGCCAAGGTTGCCATTTACTAGCATGATTGCCATTGCTACTAGCATTGGCAAAATGGCTAAAGTTGTAATAAAATGCCCACTAGAACGCGTGGTTTTTTGGTGTACTATAGCTATAATAAGTCCTAATACAAATGCTACTCCCAAGCAGATAAAAAATGCTGCAGGTGTAAGCGAATCCCCGATAATACTATTAAACATATTGCTCCTTTTTGTAAATAACTTTTTCTGTCACGCGACCATATTTAGAAAATGATTGCGGATAGATTTTTAATTTTGATAATGCTTTGACGAAATAGAGTGGATAGCTACCTAGCGCTTTTACTTCCATCACGACCGCGCCACTATTGAAGAATTGCTCTCCATCATCCCCTTCTTCTAAGCGAAGGCGGTTATTCCTACTACGAATATTTCTGTCAAACGTTAGTCTAAATAACGGATTTTCTTTGTCGTTATATGAAGTGCGATCATAAGCCAAAAACATCGTAGGCTTTAGGTTGTAGCGTTTGAAACATTCATCTAATTCAGATTTAATAATTGGCGATACGGCCTTTAAATCACCTGTTTTTAGATAGTTGTAGAAATCTGAAAGCTTAACGGCAACTCGGCGTTTATTGCCAATGCCTTTATATTTCTTCTTGATTTCTATAAAAACCGTGTCCTCTAGCCTGGGAACTCCATAACTCCTAATGCGTATCTTTTCTTTGTATAAAGGTTTTTCTAAGGAATGAATTGCAAGATATCTACTATCGTTATCAAAATAAATGCTGCAATTTGTTCCTTTGAAATATCTATCCTTCTTTAGATGTGGCTCTATTAGCCACATCAGATTTTGAACTTGTTTTTCTGTGAGGATATATTTAGTTTCTGTCCTCCGAAATATCTGTCCAGCCATGTTGTTAATCCTTTCTATCAAAACTACTATAATTTTGATAATCTGATTATACTGGTGATAGTTTAAATGAAACTTAAAAAATCAAAAACGTATTTTAAGGTATTTTTAAGGAAAATGTTTTATACTAAAGGCATGAGAATATTATATGTAGAAGATGAACAATTTTTGGCCGATGCCGTGATACATGTATTGGAGAAATCAGGCATTTCCGTTGACTGGGTTCAAGACGGAGTGGAAGGTCTAGAACTTGCTACTAAACCAATCTATGATGCAATAGTTTTGGACATAATGTTGCCTGGACTGTCTGGCCTTGATATTTTACGCGATATCCGTAGTCGTAATATCCAAACGCCGGTGATTATGCTTTCTGCTTTGTCGCAGGTAGAAGATAAAATTAAGGGGTTAAATTACGGTGCTGATGACTATTTAGCTAAGCCATTTAAAACCGCAGAACTTATTGCGCGTTTACGTGCTCTAGTAAGACGGCCGCCAATTGCGGATGACAAATATATGATTTTTGGTGATCTTTCCTATAATATGGAAGAACATTCACTAAACGGCGAGAATTTATCACAAAAAGAATCATCAATCCTAGAAGCCTTATTAAAGAATCCAGAACATATTATTTCTAAGGAGTATTTACTTACTCATGTTTGGGGCAACGAGGCAAAAGGCGAGGAAAACTATGTTGAAGTGTATATTAATCACTTACGTAAGATTTTATTAAATCAGAATTGCAAAGTAAAAATTAAAACGATTAGAAATATGGGATATAAATTATGTTCAAAAGATTAAAGCGAAAATTTATATTAATAAACTTATTGACTACTACTATTATTTTAGTCGCAGCATTTTCTGCAATATATATAAGTGCTCTTAACGCAGCAAACCATCGCGCAGAAAGACCATTTGATTTTCCACCAGAACACATGGAAGATAAGGTGTTTCGTGATGAAATGAATCAAAGAATAGAGCAAGAACGCAAAGATTCACTTCAAAATCTACTCATCTCACTTATTGTATCTGGTTGCGCTATAGAAATTGTGATAGCATTCCTTTCTGTTTATTTGGCGGAGCAAGCAATTAAGCCTGTTCGCGAGTCATACAATGCACAGAAATCTTTTGTCGCAAACGCATCTCATGAAATTAAGACGCCACTTGCTGTAATACAGGCAAACCTAGAGGCAGCTGATATTAAGGGTAATCATTGGCTTGATAATGTTAGTAAGAAGGTGGAAGATCTAGCGAATTTAAATAATCAACTAATTACATTGGCTAAAATTGATTCGTTGCCAAAAAATCAAAAGATAGAGCAACAAGAAGTAGATTTATCTCAGCTAGTACGTGAAACGGCGGATTTTTACATTCCGCAGTTAAATAAAAAATCAATAAAATATAATTTCAAGACTGAGAATAAGAAAGACCAAACGGTATTCCTAAATAAAGCGGATTTTGCACAAATTTTGAATATATTGCTTGATAATGCTGTAAAATATGCAGATAAAAAAGTTATAGTAAAAATTGCAAATAAGAAAGTATCTATCAGGAATGACGGAACCGTTATTTCTGAAGAAGATTGTAAGCATATATTTGACCGTTTTTATCAAGTGAATAAGGCGAGTAGTGGCGTAGGACTGGGTCTTGCCATCGCAAAACAACTGGCAGAGGTTAATCACTGGAATTTAAGCGTAATGTCAGATGGGAAGATGACGGAGTTTAGTATAGAACTGTAATTCTGACGATTCTTTTAATAATATGTGGTCTTCCCATCCCAAATTATTCTCACTACAGTAATTTTAAGTCATCTTGGTTACAGCCTCGTCAAAAATAGCTCGTAATTCCTTATGTAAAGAAATAGCTTCGCTTCTTCACATAAGGTAATTACTCATATTTTTGACAGAGGTGTAATCCGC
>JAFRAV010000033.1 GCA_017405225.1 Candidatus Saccharimonadota bacterium
TGATCCAATTCTTCATCTTCGTTACAAATGGGTGTGAAGTATCCGTGCATGGAATGGATGGTCATTTCGCGTGCTGCTTTTAATGTTACTCCGACCAAGCGTTGATCTGGTTCGGTTGGGTCGATTTCGTCAAGATTGAGCGTGCTACCTTCTGCGGTGAAATAGCTTTCGGCGGCGGATGCCTTAGGAATGTAAATATTTGACAACGCTAGAATTGCCACTGCAAAGCATGTTATTATTCTTAAAAATTTGTCTTTTTGTTTAACTTGACTCATAAATCTCCTTAAATAAAATTTAACCTACGTTATTATAATTATAGCACAAAATACTTATGTTTGGGATGCATGTAGTAGACCAAGATGGAAAGGTTTTGACTATCGCTCGGCTCCTACTGAAAGCGCACCCCCTTCGGGGGTGCGCGCTCCTCGTAATCTTTTTCATATAAATAAAAATAGAGCCTTCGGCTCTTTTTATTTATATGGTGGGACAAAATTAACCAGGTTTTAACGGACTATATGGAAGACACCAACAGTCGCCTGATTGATATTTGTAATTTTGATGTTATAATATAATTAGTTATAAGACAGCAATGAAAAACTAAATATGAAAAACGAAGTCAGAACATGTAATAAATGTGGCAAAACTAAACCGTTAGATGAGTTTGTCTTCGAAAAAAGATCTGGTGATTATCTTAATACTTGCCTAGAATGCCATAAACAATACCATAAAGAATACTACGAACGCTTGAAAGCCAAAAACGCCGGTAAAAAAGTCGTTGTTGACCCTAGCAAGACTAAAAAATGTATTAAGTGCGGAATGGAAAAACCGCAAACCGAGTTCGGGATCGATAAAGCGAATGCTAAAATAATGAATGTTTGCAAAGCGTGCAAGGCACTTACGACTAAGCAATATTATCTTGGGAACAAAGACAAAATAATCGCCTACGCTCGAGAATATAGAGAGGCAAATAAAGAAAAAATTGATACGTATATGGCTAATTACCGAAAGGAGCACGCCGAAGAACGACGGGCTTACAGCAGACAATACGAACTAGACCACCCCGACGAAGTCAGAGCTCGACGCAAAGCGTACAGACAGGCACACAAAGATGAGTTTAGGGAACGTGATAAAAGATACTCCGAGACTCATAAAAAACAGATAGCTAAACGCTACAAAGAATGGGCGAAAGAGCATGCTGGACAATTGGCTGAGTACAACAAAAAATATAGAAAAGAAAACGCCGAGGAAATAAGCAAGAAGCGTCAAGAATACGATAAAAGAAATCGAAAAAGGATTACTCAGTATTACATAAACAAAAGAAATACTGACCCGCTTTTTAGGCTAAGCACTCAGATTAGAAATCTAATCAATAAGTCGCTCAAGAATCGCGGCTATGGGAAAGACACACATACGTATGAGATTTTAGGCTGCGATTACGAAACTTTGTGGGAACACTTAAAGCAGACCTGGCTAGATAATTATGGGACGGAGTGGGACGGCGAAGATTATCATATAGACCACATAATCCCATTAGCTACCGCTAAAACTAGGCAGGAAGTCATAGATTTATGCTACTATGAAAACTTGCAATTGTTAAAACCGAAAGACAACCTGGTCAAAAATAAGAGTTTGGATTGGCAGCTTGATCCAAAAAGCGAATAGGGCATATTGTTGGGGATTTAACCGGCAAAATTATAGAGGTAAATTCCGACTTTTGACGTGTTTTTATCGCAAAAATGGTATAAAAATAGCCCTCTATTTTACTAAGGGATTTTAACAGACATTTATAGGTTAGCAAATAGTTGAAAGTTATTTCATAAACCGTTTGGTGGGTCGCGAGGGGCTCGAACCCCCGACCTTCTCGGTGTAAACGAGACGCTCTAGCCAACTGAGCTAGCGACCCATACTCTATTCATTATAGCATATTTTTCTTTAAAGTGGAATAGGCGAATTATCTTCTCTAACTCGTCTAGTGATATAATAGAGTAAAGAATAGCTAGGAGAGTGTATGGTAAAACCAAAAATGCTAAAGAAAGGCGATAAAGTAGCCATTATATCTTTATCTAAAGGTATTTTGGGCGAATCCTTTGTAGAACACGAGGTGAAATTGCTAGAACAAAGGCTGGAGGAATTAGGATTAGAATACGAATATATGCCTAATTCCAAAAAAGGTATGGAATACCTAGAAAAGCACCCAGAGGCTCGCGCCAAAGATTTGCAGGTGGCCTTTGAGGACGATTCTATCAGTATGATTTGGTGCGCGATAGGCGGAGAAGATACGTTTAGGACTTTGCCATATCTAATGAACGAGAAATTTCAGGCGCTTATACTCAAGAATCCAAAGATTTTTATGGGCTTTTCTGACACTACTACAAATCATTTAATGTTTCATAGGCTGGGACTTACTACATATTATGGGCCGGCCCTGCTGCCTGACCTTGCTGAGTTTAGTCCCAAAATGTTACCATATACTGCGAATTGTATAAAAAATTTATTCAGCAATAACAGAGGTATAGCGCTAAAGTCTAGTCCAGTATGGTACAAATCTCGTACTGAGTTTGGGCCAGACCAAGTTGGTGTGCCGGCCACAGAGTTAAAGGAACAACATGGTTACGAATTCCTTGGTCCAAATAAGGTAGCTACAGGTGAAATCCTTGGTGGTTGCCTAGAAATCTTATATGATTCCATAGAGAAGCAACGTTTTCCCAAAGAAATGAATGAAATTTTTGGTAAATATCAAATTTTTCCTGAAAGAGAAGACTGGATTGGGAAAGTCTTATTAATAGAGACTAGTGAGGAGCAACCTAGCCCAGAAAAATATCAAAAAATGATAGATTCATTAGAAAAATTTGGCGTCTTTGAAGAAATTAGAGGCATTATGGTTGGCAAGCCAATGGATGAAAAATACTATAAAGAGTATAAAGCTATAATTTCTACTATTGGCGACAAGTATCAGCTACCAGTGGTGTTTAACATGAATTTTGGTCACGCAACACCGCGTATGATTTTGCCGCTTGGCGAGGTAGTAGAAATAAATCCAAAAAATAAGACGGTTATCCTAAAAGAACAGATGTTTATAAACGAGCTAAATGAGAAGATTAGAGAAAAACTTTGCCAAGTTGTGGACGAGAAACGCTACGTACATAGTATTTTAGTGGCTGAGCAAGCCAAAAGCTTAGCTTTGCAGTATGGTTTGGACTATGAAAAAGCATACACAGCTGGTCTTGTACATGATATAGCTAAGAGATTAAGCTCAGAAGAAGAGCAATATTTTGTGAATAAATACCATTTACCAATAGAGCTGCTGGAAGATGACGCAAAAAACTATCGTCATTCAGAAATTGGGGCAGTAGTGGCTAAGGAATGGTTTGATTTAGACGATGAAATCTGTCAAGCAATAGAATATCATACAATTCCGCGCAAGGATATGACTGATTTTGATAAAATTATCTTCTTGGCGGATAAAATTGGGCGAACCGACCTGCCAAAAGAGTGGATTCCACTAAAGCGGATGGCCTACAAAGACCTTAATAAGGCAATGATTTTCTTTTTGGAAGAGCAAGATAAAGATTTGAAACTTCGTGGAATCACGCCACATCCAGGCACACAAGAATTTTTAGATTCAATTGCCTAAATAGTGAGTTACAAAAGTTTAGACTACAAGCTGATTTTTTAGATAAAATATGGTAAAATTATACAAAAGAAAGGAAGTTTTTTAATGAGTAAAAAAGAGGTATCCGCAGATAAGGCAGATTTTGTTGAGAAAATGAGGCATACTCTGTCACATGTTTTAGCTGCAGCTGTCAAGGATTTGTATCCAGATGCTAAGTTTGGCATTGGTCCTGCAATTGATAATGGTTTTTATTACGATATTGACTTTGGCGATATCAAAATCTCAGAAGCAGACTTAAAACGTATAGAAAAGAAAATGCGTGGCATTATTCAGCGCAAATTGCCTGTCACAAAGAAAGAAGTTGGCAGGGAAGAGGCATTAAATTGGGCTATTTCCAACAAACAAGATTTCAAAAAAGAGCTCATAGAAGAACTTCCATCAACAGAAAAGATTAGTTTTTACGACCTTGGAGATATTTTTTCTGATTTATGCAAAGGCCCACACGTAGAAAATACTAGTGAGTGTGGTCCATTTAAGCTCATTCGTGTAGCGGGTGCCTACTGGAAGGGTGATGAAAAGCGTGAAATGCTAACACGTATATATGGTATTGCTTTTGAGACGGAGGCAGAGCTTGATGCTTATCTCAAACGTCAAGAAGAGGCAAAATCTCGTGACCACCGCAAATTAGGCAAAGAGCTAGATTTATTCTGTAATTCACCACTGGTAGGCTCTGGTTTACCACTCTTTACTCCTCGTGGCACGATTTTGCGCGACCTTCTAAATCGCTTTGCGCAGAGCTATCGCGAGGACCGTGGTTATCAAAAGGTTTGTATTCCACACATTGCACTAGTAGACCTCTACAAGACATCTGGCCATTACGCCAAATTCCCAGAACTACTCAAATTTACTAGCTCTGAATCTGGCGATGAGCTAGCACTTAAACCGGTCAACTGTCCGCACCACGCCCAGATTTTTGCTTCTCAGCCACGTTCCTATAAAGAGCTACCAGTAAAGTATCTAGAAACCACCATGGTTTATCGTGATGAGCGTAAGGGTGAGCTAGGTGGACTTTCTCGTGTTAGAGCTATCACTCAAGATGATAGCCACGTATTCTGTACAGATGAGCAAATTGGCGATATCTTTGGAGAGCTTATAGAAAGTGCTAAAGATTTGTATGCAAAAGTAGGTATGAAACTTCGCTTACGCCTATCATTCCGTGATGATGGTGATGGCTATATCGGCACGCCAGAGATGTGGGATAAGGCAGAGAGCGCCATCAAGAAAATGGCTGATAAATACGAGATGGATTACTTTATTGGACTAGGCGAAGCCGCCATGTATGGCCCTAAAATGGACTTTATGGCAGTAGATGCTTTGGATCGTGAGTGGCAGCTGGCCACTGTACAGTTAGATTACGCTCAGCCAGAAAGATTTGGGCTAGAATATATTGCAGAAGATGGTAGCAAGAAGCGTCCAGTCATGGTCCACTGTGCTTTGATTGGCTCCATAGAGCGTTTCATGAGTGTATTTATAGAGCATACAGCTGGCTGGTTCCCATTTTGGTGTGCCCCAGAACAAATCCGCATCCTAACAGTCAATGATCAGGTTTTGGATTACGTTGCAGATATCAAAAAAGAGCTAAATAAGGTAGTTCTGAAAGAGCCAATCACAAATAACCCATTACGATATAGTGTAGATGATTCTAGTGAGTCTCTTGGCAAGAAGATTAAGCGTGCCACTGCAATGAAGATTCCTTGCATTATGATTGTAGGCCCTAAGGATGCTGAAGGCAAAGAGGTAAGTGTGCGCATACACGACGAGAAATCAGAAAACAGCATAAAAGAAGAAAAAATCAAACTGTCTGCACTCACAAAATACCTTCAAAATCTATAAAATAATCAAAAATACAGATATATGACAAATTCCAATACCAAACAATACTACAATGGCCCGGTGGTAGTAATTGTTGGTCCGACTGGCTCGGGCAAGACCGGAGTTTCTATTGAGATTGCTAAAATATTAAAAACTATAGAGCCATACAAAAATATACCAGGTCCAGCAGCTGAAATCATATCAGCAGACTCTAGAGCAATCTATAAATATATGGATATTGGAACGGCCAAACCATTGCCAGAAGAGCAAGATGGAATACCACACTTTGGTATAGATCTAGTGGAGCCAGGCGAGAGGTTTACAGTAGCTGATTGGAAGGCTTATGCTGAACAAAAAATAGAAGAAATCCGTTCACGTGGACATGTTCCAATGGTGGTAGGTGGTACTGGCTTGTATATAGATGCTCTTGTTTTTGACTATCATTTTATAGGGAAAGCAGGGGAAAAAGTAAAAAACGTAGCAAATGTTCAGACTGAACAAAAAATTTGTTCAGATAGACAAGAAATGGTGTCCGGCTACTCAATTTTTGGTATAAAATGGGAACCGGAAGAACTACGCGCAAGACTTTCTGAAAGAGCGAACAAATTATTTACTCAAGAGTTGTACAAAGAAACAGAATTTCTAGTAAAAAAATATGGATGGGGAAGCCAAGCAATGAAGAGTAACATTTATCAGTTTGCTTGGGAATATCTACAAGGGAATCTATCACTATCTGAGGCCAAAAAACAATTTATACTAGACGACTGGCATCTAGCAAAGCGTCAGATTACCTGGTTCAAAAGAAATAATAAAATTGTTTGGCTTCCACTTGAAAAAGTGAACGAGTTCGTGCTAAAATGTATACAAGATGGTTAAAGAAAATGCTACACCACTAGAAAAATTATTCGGTTCTAAAACCAGAACTAAGCTCCTTGCGCTATTCTTTGAGGATACTAGCAAATCTTTTTATGTACGCGAGATTACTCGTGTAATAGAGGAGCAGATTAATTCTGTCCGTCGTGAACTTATCAATTTGGAAAGCATTGGTATTGTCAAAAATGATACTTATGACAATAAGGTTTATTATTCTGCCAATCCAAAGCATCCATTTTCACATGCCTTATCAGAGATTTTTTCTGCCAAAGTGGGCGATGCTAAGGAAGTAGAGGTTAAACGTACTTCTTGGGAAGACTATGTCAAGCCAGTCAAGAATTATCTAGATGGCCTAATCGTTACTAATCGTGTTCCGGGCGAAGAGGGGATAGATATGCTCATCATTGGCGATGATAAGACTAAAAAGCTTACTCATTGGGCAGAGGTGGTAGAAAAGAAGATGGGTAAGCCACTCAACTATGTCATTATGAGTACTGGTGACTACTCCTATCGCAAGAGCGTAAAAGATCGTTTTTTGGTAGAATTAATGGAGATGAATATCACAGAGATATATGATCCAGAGAGAATAATAAAGGAGGCTTAATGTTTGAGATAGAAAGTAAAAAACCAGAAGAAATAACTATTACCACTAAGAAAAAGTCCGTTACAATCAATGTCGCACAATTTACCATTGATGCTGGTCTAGAGGTTGGTCCGATTAATGGTCCAGGTGAGTACGAGATAGGTGACATTGCTATTCGCGGCATTGCTACACCAGTTTCTGGCTCGTCTTCAGAAGATGGTGCAGATGGAAAACTAGACGGAGTACGCCCAAAACTGTCTGGCAAGACTATTTATGATGTAGAGGTAGGTGGTGTGCATATTGGTATTATCGGCGATATAGAACAAGGACTAGATGATTTAGGCATTTCTGATATTCTTTGTACTTCATCTGTCAGAGCAATTCGCGAGATAGAGCCAAAGCTTGTTATTGCTACCGGCAATATAGATGGCATGGTTTCTGAGCTTAAGCTAACTGCTCGCACAGAGAAGAAACTAAAAGTTAAGAACGTAGATTCATTGCCTCTAGCGCTAGAGGTAGTCGCTCTTAACTAAGATTATTAGAGGTGGAATATGATAAATATTGGTGCATTGTTGATAGTTTTAGGTGTGATATTAGTATCTATGATATTGCACGAATTGTCTCATGGCGTAGTAGCTTATCTTCTTGGTGATACTACAGCTAAAGAAGAGGGTAGACTTACACTTAACCCTATTAAACATTTAGATCCAGTTATCTCTATCATAGTACCATTAATGATGTATTTGACGGGTGGTCCAATTTTTGGTGGTGCCAAGCCTGTACCAGTTGATTCGCGTAGACTAAAAGGAGGGGCATGGGGAATGGCGTTAGTAGCTATCGCAGGACCACTTACTAATTTAATCTTAGCGTTTATCATGTTCTTGATTGGGCACTTTGGTGGCGGTCTGTATGAACCAGGGGTATTAGGTGATATTATGCGCCAAATGGTCTTGGTCAACTTGGGATTTTTTGTGTTTAACATTATCCCTATACCACCACTAGATGGCTCTAGAGTGCTATACGCTATTGCTCCAGATGGCGCTAGAAATGTCATGGAGCAGATAGAGCAGACCGCTGGGATTTGGCTAATTCTAATACTAGTGGTAATCTTTGGCTCTGCTCTATCTAGCATTATGTCAGGCGCAGTAGCAGGGATATTTAGATTCTTCTATTTTGTCATAGGTGTACCAGTTGTGTAATAGATAGTTTCTAGTGACAAATAATGGTTAAACTTGTTATAATAGAAATAGCCCTAGTGGCAGCATGATTTTCCTGAATAATCATGTTTTAGGGATTTCGCGGTGTTATCCTCTTGGGGATGCACATAAGATTTTACCCACCTTGTATCTATCACAGGGAAAACAAAGGTCCTAGGGCTATTTTGAAGAATATTGAGGGTGGCATGAAACAAAGAATCAGAGTAGTTGGCATTGTCAAATCGGGGGAAAAGATTTTGATGCTCAAAAAGACAATTGGCCGTTCAGAGGAATTGCCATCTTGGGAGTTGCCTACCGGCAAGATTAAATTTGGTGAACAGCCAGAGGAGGCACTGGTTCGTTCAGTTTATGAATATCTTGGCGTAGAGGTAACTAAGCTTTCACTTGTGGATGTAATAACCTTTATAAATATTGCCGGTAGTTCGCAATTAGGTAATCTTTATATCGTATATGAAATAGAGCTTCCAGATACTAAAATTGTGCCGATGGAAAGATATACCGCTTATAAATATCTTTATCTGGATGATTTGGCTACTCTCAAACTAGATGATGCCGCTATCTCTGTATTAGAAATATTAAATAGTAAAACAAGCCACACATCAATGATGGCAACTTATGAGAAACTAGCCAATGCTCATATGACTCCAGCTACAGGGAAAAATGCGCTGAATGGCGCTACGATCTATGTAGATGGTGGGAGTAAAGGTAACCCAGGCCCATCCGCAATAGGGTATTATATCATTGGTGAGGATGGTAAAGAAATTAAGCGGGGTGGAGAGTTTATTGGTTTTGCCACTTCTAGAATAGCAGAGTATTATGCTATGAAAGAAGGTATAGAACAAGCTATAGAGCTAGGACTAAAACGTGTTAGATTTGTTAGTGATAATCTGATGATGGTAAACCAGCTAAAAGGTATTTATCAAGTGAAAAATCAAGATTTAATGCCGATTTATGCTGACATCAAGAAATTGCTAGATGGGTTTGAAGCAGTAGCATTTATTCATGTTAAGAGAGCGCAGAATGCCGAGGCCGATAAAGAGGCAAACTTGGCCCTAGAAGGTCATTTTAAGAGAAAAAAGAAATTACCACCCGAAGCTGTGGTATAATTTAGATATGCTCAAAAGGCAATCGCTGTTTTACAGAGGAAAGTCCGGGCAGCACAGGGTAAGGTAGTCGCTAACAGCGACCGTCCGTAAGGATAGGGAAAGTACCACAGAGACAATACCGCCTGAGTTCCGAAGCTACTAAATCTAGCAAGCTTTGGTAACTTCGGGACTTAGGTAAGGGTGAAAAGAGTGGGGTAAGAGCCCACAGCGATATACAGTGATGTATACCGGAGGCAAACCCTACCAGCTGCAAGGAGTGCTATTTACCTTTACCCGAGGATGCACGCTCACCGCTAGAGTCCTGGAGCAATTCAGGAACCAGATAGATGATTGCCCACTGTTAGCTTAGGTTATCAGTGACAAAACCCGGCTTATTGAGAGCTACAAAAAAGTGGGGCACTTTCTTGAAAGAAAGTTCCCCAACTGCCAAAGAACTAGTATTAAAATCAACCTAGGCACATGTCCTAGGTTGATTTTTGTATATTACTGGCCGGTGCCAGAGTAATTTATTTAAGTAAGCCTTTTTTCTTTAGGGTGCGAAGTGTGCTAGTTGCAACGTTCACACGGACTTTTTGACCATTAACAGTCAAAGTGCGTTTTTGAATATTTGGCTTAAAGACCTTGCGTGTCTTTCTCTGAGAGAACGATACATTGTGGCCATACATCTTACCTTTGCCAGAAATTTCACAAACTGCCATCTTATTTCTCCTTTACTGTATTAACGATAGCTTTAAAAGCCTCTGGTTGATTGACGGCTAAATCTGCAAGGATTTTGCGGTCTACGGTAATGTTTTTTGCCTTCATACCAGCAATCAGCTGAGAATAAGAAAGGCCAAGCTCACGGGATGCATTATTAATACGGGTAATCCATAGAGCGCGAAGATCGCGTTTTTTGTTACGGCGATCACGATAGCTATAACGTAGAGCCTTGATAACACCTTGTTTTGCTAAGCGATAGCTGCGGGTGCGATAGTGTTGCATGCCCCGAGCTGCAGTTAAAATCTTCTTATGTTTTGCGTGTGCAGGTACGCCTCTTTTTACTCTCATCTTATGCTCCTAATGCAGTCTTAATGTTTTTAGCTATTTTGCCATTAATCGTGGCGGCAGTCTTCATATTACGTTTTCTGGCCTTAGATTTTTTGGCTAAGATGTGGTTCTTATATGCGCGCTCGCGGACGAGCTTGCCAGAACCGGTAATTTTGATACGCTTGGCGGTACCTTTATGCGTCTTTAATTTTGGCATAATTACTCCTTTAGTTTAGTAAATAATTTTGTTCATAAATATGAACAGGGAAGGAACATATCCTGGGCCGTAAAAGTCTAAAGTTACTTCTTCCGAACCCCAATGGATAAATTGCGTCCAGCAAAATTTGCTTTTCCATCAGCGATGGCTATGTCATTGATTTGCTCAAGTACTTTGTCAAGGAGTTCTTGACCAATCTCTTTATGAGCCATCTCACGACCACGGAAGACAATCATAATCTTTACACGGTCGCCATCTTCTAGGAATCCACGAATCTTGCGGATTTTAATGTTAAGGTCGTTATCGCTAATCTTAAGCCCGATTTTCATCTGTTTTAATTCAGACTGTTTTTCGCGGGCTTTTTTGCGGTTTTTGGCCTGTTCTTTCATCTTCTGGTATTGGTATTTACCCCAGTCAATGACTTTGACGACAGGTGGCTCGGCACTAGGCGCAATCTCTACAAGGTCTACGCCTTGATCTCTAGCGAGAAGTTGAGCTTCTCGGCTACTCATGATGCCAAGTTGCTCCCCATTTGCTCCAATCACACGAACTTTTTCATAGCGAATTTCTCCGTTAATGCGAGTGTGCGAATTGTTGTTTCCGATGGGGATCCTTTCTTTTAACCTTATCTTTTATATTGTAGCAGATAAGAAGTAAAAATTCAAGGGGTTTTACAGGGAATTTACGTTTTTTGACGAAATGCTATTGCCTCAGATATATGAGAAGTATTTATCTCTGGTTCACCAGATAAATCTGCAATAGTCTGGGCTACTTTAATAACCTTAAAATAAGCTCGCATAGATAAATCAAGGGATTTTGCAGCGGAGTTTAGTAGTATTTTGGCCTTTGGATGGATATGCATCAGATTGGAAATCTGTGCAGAGGGAGCAGAGGCATTGTATGTATGGTTATTATTATATCTCTGGCGTTGTATAGTAATAGCTTTAGATATAGCATTTGTCATATCTAAAAGAGCATCTGAACGATTAGACCTTTTTGTTGCTACAACAGATGGATCAACTCGCCCTACCTCTGTATGTATGTCTATTCTATCTAGCAATGGCCCAGATAGCTTCTTGCGATAATTGCGAATTTGAGACTCAGAACAGGTACAAGGGTGATTAGGGTCCCCCAAGAAGCCACAAGGACAGGGGTTTGTGGTAGCAATTAACATAAAATCTGCTGGATAAGTGATTTTACGTCCAGACCTAGATATACTGATTTTGCGATCTTCTAATGGCTGCCGGAGTGATTCTAGTAGTGGACGCGGGTATTCAAGTAATTCATCAAGAAATAATACTCCTAAGTGGGCTAACGATATCTCTCCAGGCATGGCTTGAGTGCCGCCACCAATTAGTGAGACTAGACTACAAGTATGATGTGGAGAGCGGAAAGGGCGCTTAGTGATAATGTCTGATGAGCGTCCAGACAGCGAATATATTTTTGTTACAGAAATTTGTTCAGGTAGAGTAAGGGGTGGAAGATACTGTAGCGCGCACTTTGATAGAGCGGTTTTTCCGGTGCCAGGTGGGCCTGATAGGATAATATTGTGCCGGCCAGCAATGGCGATAAGCAGTGCCCGTTTGGCCAGGTCTTGTCCATAAATATCTGCAAAAGTCACGGCAATTTCATCTGTTGCAGTATTTTTTACAACATTACTAGTGAGGCTTATTTTCAGCTGATTTTTTAGATAAAGATATACGTCCATTAGAGTTTTGATTGGAATAATTTCTATTCCAGAGACCAGCGAGGCTTGAGTAAAGTTTTTATAGGGAATCACTAACCTTTTAAAGCCGGCATTTTTGGCTGACTCGGCAATGTTAATAATTCCGTGTATTGGCCGTATTTCGCCATCTAGCGATAGCTCTCCAACAAATGCAGTGCCAGCAATATTGTTCTGTAGTAATTGATTGGAAAGTGTAAGGATATTGATGGCAATTGGCAAATCCAAACCTGTTCCGCTCTTTTCTAAATCTGCCGGAGCCAGATTGATTGTTAGCTTCTGGTCAGGGAAGATAAACCCAGAAGAGCGGATTGCTGATTTAACACGTTCTCGTGCCTCTGAGATAGTCTTTGAGGCCATCCCAACAATGTTGAAAGCAGGTAGACCGCAAACCTCAGTGCCTTCTATTTCTATGATGGCACCATTATACCCAAAGGGTATTACCGAATATGTTTTAGCGATCATATCTTCACCATATACCCTAAGCTTGCCAATGTAAAGCACAAGCCCGATAAATTGTTGTAAAAAATAATAAAATGGGGGTAAATTAGGCTCAAAATGCTTGTTGTAAAAAATAATAAACAGTGGTATAATAGAGGTAGTTGGGGCTGACAAAGCTTAGACGGATTATTAACAGATATCAAGCATGACGATTAGTACCGTAAGTACAAAATAAGTGAAGCTAAAACTTCCAGCAAGCATGTAGCTTACATGCCTGCTTATGCCTAATTTATCTTAGGCTGATCCTTCTGTGAGTCTTCATAACAGATAGGATTATCAGATTTATGAGGATAGAATAGATAAGCGACGCACATCTGTTTGAGATTTTAGTCATGGCACTCAGTAGTCTCTGTTTTTCTGTTCTACTGGGGAGTGCCAAGATGATCAGATAAACTATGCATGTAGAATGATATCCAGAGGTAGTTCGGACCCGGAGGCAGTATCCGGCAGCTCCACCAAATTGTTAATTTTGTGTTTCTTACCCCTGTTAAACGCGCTCAGAGCCCACAGAAGGGCTTTTTTCGTGGCCTTTTAATAGAAACACAAGCAGTATTGATTGAGGGAATTAAGGCCCCAAAAACGCGCTTAGATGGCCAAATAAATACAAAAAATGGGCCGGTTTTAGGCCCATAAAGCAAAGAAAAAACCCAACGTACTGCGAGGAAGTTGGGTTTTTTGTAGAGTGTGGAGTTTTTTGGCTAGATTTTTGTTTTTGGCTCTTGAATAATTTTTTTATTCAAAAGCTACCTCTATAATATCGCAGCAAAATGCTAATGTCAATACTTTTTTGCATAAATTTTTTAATAATTTTTACAGAGTTTTCCACAAGCAGAATAAACAAAAAATGGAAGCCGTCTTTTTTTGGAACGAATGGTATTTGGGCGATTTGCTACGCAGCTGAACTCACGTCCGAAATGTAGCTTCGTTCATATCCTCCGCAAATCAAAATACTATCTGCTTTTCAGGCGACTTCCGATTATGGTTGAAAAATACTGGGGGGGGGGTGCTATTATGGAAGATAAGGGCGCTCATTAGAAGGGAGGCGATATTATGTACGAAGAACAGGAAGAACGCTATATCACTGACGATGAATATGAGGCTGAATATACTAATTTAGGTGAGGAGAAATTAAAGGAACTCTTATCTGAATCAGTAAATGGAATTGGCTATATGATCTTCGTTGGATTAGTGATAATGGTGCTCTTTGGTGTAATGATCATATGCATGGATGGGCATTTACGCCACGAAACGGGTTTACTGCTGTTTTTTTATAGCGCCAGCCATGTTCGTCTTGAACATCTATATGTCCAATGAGTGTAATCAGCTTCGGGCAATTAGAAGAATCTTCCGTAAAAGAGGAAAGAATATCAATAAAATCATCAAAAGTATTTATCTGTGATATTCGCAAATAGTCGCCCCCCAGGCCGCTCAAATAGTGAGTGGCCTTAATTTACTGGTAAATTATTAAATCTTTTATTCAAGGAGTAATAGAATTAATGCCCTAATGTTGTAAAAATCACAACATAAAATCGTGCATAGTAGAACAGAGGTAGAGAAGCATAAAATAATAGAACGTTGTAAAAAATACAACAAGAAAATGTGTTCAAAGGCCTTGAAAAAAATAAGCATATGTGCTATGCTAAAGACAGTCGTAAAGACGAAAACAAAAATCGCAAATTAAAAGGAAAACACATGAAATACAAATAGCTTATTTTGGCGGGCAAATAGGTAATTTCTAGTCATAAATTACAAATAGGAATTACCTATAGCTCCGCCAAAAGCGTTGAGCGCGCTGATTCTTTGATTGTTAGCACCTTATGATAATAGAGCAGTCAGGGAATAAGTAAGGACTATGCCTCGTATACCGAGGCGGTCAATAAGCTAGAGAGTGGACCAAAAGTCGCGGCCTAAAGTAATGTTAATTTGTGCCGGATGACTTCCACTCTTTAGTCTTTTATGTCTTGTCTTTGGGAGAATAACAATTTAGGGGAAGAAATGATCTGGCGGTTTTCGCAGTTGGTTGCCAGATGAATCTGAGAAGATTCTTGCATTTCTTTTAGTCACAGGATATGGTATAATCTGATTATGTTTAACCGTCTGTCTACACTTTTTAGCTTGCTTGCTGTGATTGTTATTCTCGCAATGATAAATCTCACAACCCCTTCGGATGTTGGTCCGCTAGGGGTGTTGGTGTTTTTTGTGATGATTTATATCGTGATGTACGGAGTGGCGGATCTAATTGTTTCGCTCTTTTTTAAGGCCGCAGAGAAGAGGCAGGGGGCTCAAAAAAGGCATTATTATGCGGCGATTATTGCTTTTGGCCCCGTAATGCTGCTCTTGATTCAATCATTTGGGAGTATGAGCATTGCAACTATAGCGATGGTTTTGGTGTTTATCTTCTTAGGTTGTTTTGTTGTAAAAAAGCGATTTTAGGCACAAGTTTTTTTCACAAAATCGCAAAAATATGATAAAATAAACGTATGGACCAATCACAAGTTGGGAGAACAGGGGAGAATCTTAATTCTGGTATTTTTCAATTTCCAGAATCTAGCCAGTTTTCAGGCGAAAATCAGCTACAAGATGCAAATTCTACCCCTAATGTAAATACTTATGGTCAAGCTATTGGCGGTGCCGCTATAAATGGCATTTTTTCTGCTCCAGATGTACTAGCTAGTCAAGTTCCAGATATTCCTACTACTCCAGAGGTAGCGTCTAACAACCCATTTACTAACACTACAGAGAGTCTGGCTCAAACTCCATTTGAAAGCACACCTCAGAGCATACCTGATATGGCCCCAGGAAGTAACCTAGAATCATTTGGTAATACTGCGCCACAGCTGGCACCACAAGTGATGTCACCTATAGATACACGACCACTATCTTTTGATGGTTCTACAGAGGGAAAGCATCAAAAAACCATGCTAGGTATTAGTGGTGAGGTGATAGATAAGAAGTCGGAAAGGGAGCTAAAAGAAGCTATTAACGACCTCAAGAAAAAGCCATACGAGCTAAGTAATTATCGTGACGAGGCCATGACAGAATCTTTAAGGGGTAATTTTGGCCGTATTTTTGGCAATGATGACATCGGCGAGATACAAGCAGAAGCCGCCAAACAGGGTGTAGCTAATCAATCTAGCCAGATGATGGCTGCTACCAGCGCTATTACAGGAGAAAGACAGGGATAGGAGTGGGCATTTATGACAGATGGTGGTAATGTTGTAAGTAACGGAAATTCAGGGGTGGCAACACTAATAGTAGCTCTAATTATATTTTTGTTATCTGTAGTAGCAGTTGCTTTTATCGCGATGATTAGGATTAAGCGACAGAGAGAGGTCAAAAACTTGGAGCGTGGTATCAAGATGGTGCCAATGTTGATTCACCTTCCTCCACAGACAGACGATATACAGGGCGGAGGTAGAGATGAGCGTGATGTTACTAATGAGGCGCTTTCTCAAGCTCAGATTATGTATTCCATCATCGCTTCTACCCTTAAAAAAGGGTTCAAGTCAAAGGTTTATGGACAGAGACATATCTCTTTTGAGATTATTGCAGTAGGTGGAACTATCAAATACTATGCTGTAGTGCCAGCAGTTATCACAGAGACAGTAAAACAAGCTATCGTATCGGCATATCCAACAGCAAGACTAGAAGAGGAATACGAAGAAAACATCTTTTCTAAAGAGATTGGTGTTGCTGGTGTTGCGGGTGGGGAATTATCTCTTAATAAAGATTACATCTACCCAATTGCTACCTATGAGGAGACTAAATGGGATGCCTCTGGAGCGTTACTTAATGCTTTGTCTGCCGCCAAGAAGGGTGAAGGTATAGCATTACAATTATTGTTCAGACCAACAGACCAGAGCTGGACAAAAAAATCACTTGAGCGAGTACAAAATTTAAAGACTGGTAAAAAAAGTAGTTCAGGAATTTGGGTGGTAGATACAGTACGTGATTTGATTCGTGCGCCGTTTGAACCGCCAGAAGCGCATCCTCAAGATAGTCCAGAGAATAAAATTACAAATATTGACCAGGCAGAAATAGATGCAATAGAAACAAAAACGCGTTACCCAGGCTATGAAACCTTGATTCGCTTTGTGGCAAGCTCAGCGTCGCAACCTAGATCAGAGGCATTGATTGGTGGGCTTGTGAGTGCTTTTTCTCAGTTTAATTCACCTACAATGAACGGATTTAAGTATGATAGCCTTAAAAACCAAGAAAAAATTGCTCATGATTTTATCTTTCGTATCTTCCCGCAAAAGAGAAAGAATATGATTCTGAACGCAGTAGAGCTGGCATCTATTTATCATCTACCAAGTCAAAACTCTATACCTAACAGTCAGGTAGAGAGACAGTTGACCAAACAGGTAGATGGCCCAGTTAGAGTACCAACAGATGGTGTATGGTTGGGCGATAACGTATTTCGTGGCAAAAAGAAGGAAATTCGTTTGTCGGATAATGACCGCCGTCGCCACTCTTATATTATTGGTGCTACTGGTATGGGTAAATCCGTTTTACTCTCCAATATTGCCTGTCAAGATATGATGGCAGGGCGAGGATTTGCCTTTATAGATCCACACGGCGACGTGGTGGAAGATATCCTATCTAAGGTACCAGAGGATAGAATTGACGATGTAATTTACTTTGATCCGGGTGATATAGAGCACCCAATTGGTATGAATATGTTTGAGTGGGAGACAGAGGACCAGAAAGATTTTATTGTCCAAGAGGGAATTAATATGCTTCAGAGCTTGTACGACCCAACAAATCAAGGCTTCTTTGGGCCACGTGGCCAGCATATGTTTAGAAACGCAGCGCTACTCCTGATGAGTGATCCTAAAGGTTCTACTTTTATAGATATCCCGCGCTGTTTTATTGATCCAGAATTCGTTAAGAGTAAATTGCAATATGTGACAGATAAAAGTGTGTATGACTATTGGACAAAAGAGTTCCCAGCCTCCCAAAAGAGTAATGATGCTGGGGAGGTAATTACCTGGTTTGCGAGTAAATGGGGCCCGTTCCTCTCTAATACTATGATGAAAAATATTCTTGGCCAAGTTCACTCAGGCTTCAATATCAGAGATATTATGGATAATAAGAAGATTCTCTTGGTTAACTTGTCCAAAGGTAAAATGGGTGAAATAAATAGTAAGCTTCTAGGTATGATTTTTGTAATGAAATTCCAGACAGCAGCAATGTCACGCGTGGATACACCAGAGGATGAGCGCAATGATTTTTGTCTGTTTGTAGATGAGTTCCAGAATTTTGCAACAGAGAGTTTTGAGAGCATTCTATCTGAGGCTAGGAAGTTCCGTCTAAATCTAATTGTGGCAAACCAGTTTATGACTCAGCTAACAGATAAGATTCGCGAAGGTCTACTTGGTAACGTGGGTACAATCATCTGCGGTAGAATAGGCATTACAGATGCAGAGATTATGGAAAAGGCCTTTTTGCCTACGTTTAATGCTGAAGATTTACATAACCAGCCTAATTATCACGCTATTTCTCAAGTGATGATGTTTAATATGCCTAGCAAGCCATTTACGATGGAACTTCGTCCGCCAGCGTTTAAGGGGAGCCAAGATGTTCTAGACAGTCTTAGAGTGTATTCTGCAACAAAATACGGTCGCACAAGAACAGAGGTGGATGCTGAGATTAATAAGCGTATGGGCGAAGACATGAAAGAGGCAATCAAAGACGGTAGTAGTGGTAGTGATGGTGGAAAATCCTTCTTAGATTCTTGGCTAGAAAAAAGAAAAACTTTGGATTCTAGTAAGACAGAGACAAAAGTGCAGGGTAAGCCTGGGGTAGATACCGCAATTGTTAACGATGGGCCAGTCTTTGACAATGTAATCCCAAGCGAAGAAGTAGAACAAAAAGGAGGCAAGAGTGCAGAACAGATGAGCCTCCCAGATAATCAATCTGCTCAATCTGGCCAGGTTAAGCCAAAGGTAGCAACCCAAAATTCCGATTTAGAAAATGACCAAGTAATCAAGTTACGATAGATTTAAGTACACACGCCGATAAGTCTGTTTTTAGAGCTTATGCTTAGCAGATAATAGGCCTTTTTGGCGCATAAAACGCTGTCTAAGCCTAGTTTGAGTAAAAAGATGTATTCCTGTGCTATTTTTGTGAAAAGTGGCCTAAAAATCGCTTAAAATCGCCCAAAATTGGTCAAAACGCTTGAAAAAAAGAGCTACAAGGTATAAAATAGAGAAGATAACATTAAAGATGAGGTAATCTGATGGCTGAAAAAGCTGAAAATTATGACAGCTCTGAAATTCGGGTGCTAGAAGGGCTAGAGGCGGTTCGTGTCAGACCAGGTATGTATATCGGATCTACTGGATACGAGGGCCTTCATCATCTCGTAAAAGAGATTGCTGACAACTCAATTGATGAGGCTATTGCTGGCTACTGTTCTAAGATTAGTATTACAGTATTAGCAGATGGGGGAGTAAAAGTAGAAGATAATGGGCGTGGTATCCCTGTAGATATTCACCCAAAAACCAAAAAGTCTACTCTAGAAACAGTGCTGACAGTATTGCACGCAGGCGGTAAATTTGGTGGCGGTGGTTATAAAGTATCATCTGGTCTTCACGGTGTTGGCTCATCTGTAGTAAACGCACTTTCTACCAAGATGATAGCAGAGGTATACAGGGACGGTAAGATTCATCATATAGAATTTGATACCGGCAAACCTACATCAGATTTACAGATTACCGGCAAAACAGACAAACAGGGAACATGTATTATTTTCTATCCAGATGCTACTATCTTTAAAAACGGTATAGATATTGATTTTGAATGGGTGTTGCGTTATGCTCGCCATCAAGCTTATCTAACCAAGGGCATCCTCATCACTACCAAAGATGAACGCACTGGCGCAGGTGAGTCCTTCTACTTTGAGGGCGGTATTACTTCTTATGTTAAAAGGCTCAATAATGGTAAAGAAGTCTTATCAGATGACATCTTTTATGTAGACAAACAAATAGAAGAAGCTGGCGTAGAGATTGCGCTCCAGTACAACGATTCTTTTGCTGAAACCATGAAGCCATTTGCAAATAATGTTCTTACCCCTGATGGTGGTACTCATGTAGTGGGATTTCGTACTGCTCTTAATAGGGTACTAAATGATTATGCACGCAAAAATGGTCTTTTGAAAGAGAAAGAAGACAATCTAACAGGTGATGACATCAAAGAAGGTTTAACTGCCGTTGTATCTGTTAAGCTACCTAATCCAGAGTTTGAGGGGCAGACCAAGAATAAGCTAGGTAATCCAGAGGCACGTGGTTATGTGGACAAGGTAATGAGTGAGTACTTTGGTTACTACCTAGAGGAGAACCCACAGGTTGCCAAGAAAATTGTTGGCAAGGCTACACTAGCCGCTAGAGCACGCAAGGCTGCTCGCGCCGCTCGTGATAATGTTATCCGTAAAGGCGCCTTTGAGGGTATGAACTTGCCGTCTAAATTGGCAGATTGTTCTTCTCGTGACAGAAGTGAGTGTGAGCTATTTATCGTAGAGGGTGACTCTGCGGCGGGTTCTGCTAAGGAAGGCCGCGATCCTAAGATTCAGGCTATTTTGCCACTTAGAGGTAAAGTACTTAATACTGAGCGTGCTCGTCTTGATAAGATGCTTGCCAACCAAGAGCTAGTATCACTAATTAAAGGTTTAGGCGTAGGTATTGGTGAACAATTTGATATCAATGGACTCAGATATGACAAGATTGTGTTTATGACGGATGCAGATGTGGATGGCTCACATATTTCTACTTTGCTTTTGACGTTCTTCTTCCGCTATATGCCAGATGTAATTAAAGAAGGACACGTATATTTGGCTAAGCCACCTCTGTTTGGCCTGATTAAGGGTACGGGAAATACTAGAAAAATAGATTACATTTACGATGAAGACGCGCTAGAGCAAACTCTTACATCTAAGATAGAGGAAAAGAAGAAAAATGGTACCAAGATAGACGAAGCGCAAGAAAGATTCAAGCAGGCAGGCTATACTGCACAACAACGCTTTAAGGGCCTTGGTGAGATGGATGCTACTCAGCTCTGGGAGACTACAATGAATCCAGAGAATCGTATCTTAGTTAGGGTTAATATTGAAGATGCGGAAAAGGCCGATGCAATCTTTACTAAACTAATGGGCGACCAAGTTGATTTGCGTAAAAACTTTATCCAATCAAGGGCGGCTAGTGTTGACCTAGATGATTTGGATTTTTAAAGGAGAAAGGAAGGAATAAAATATGGCAAAAGATGACGAAATCATTAAAGACCAAAATCTGGAGCAACCTTCTGATACTCCAGAGGTAGATACAGATACCCCAGTAGATGGTATTGAGATTCGCACAGTAGAAAACACCATGGAAGATTACTTCTTGCGTTATTCTATGTCAGTGATTATTGACCGTGCTTTACCTGATGTAAGAGATGGCCTAAAGCCAGTGCATCGTCGCATCTTGTATGCAATGAACAAAAATGGTTGGAAAGCTCCACATGCAACAGTAAAATCTGCTCGTATCGTTGGTGAAGTAATGGGTAAATACCACCCACATGGCGACTCATCTATTTATGATGCAATGGTAAATCTTGCTCAGCCTTGGAAGATGCGCTATACCTTGATTGAAGGTCAGGGTAACTTTGGCTCTATGGATGGGGATGGCGCAGCGGCTTCCCGTTACACTGAGGCTCGCATGGATAAGATTGGTGCTGAGCTTCTAACAGATATAGAAAAAGACACAGTAGATTTTCGTGACAACTTTGATGGCTCTGAACAAGAGCCAGTAGTACTACCTTCAGCAGTACCAAATATTCTTTTGAATGGCCAGATGGGTATTGCCGTTGGTATGGCTACTAACATTCCACCGCATAATTTGGGTGAGTTGGTAGATGCCACAGTTGCTCAGATTGATAACCCAGATATTACCTTAGACGAGCTTATGAAGTATGTCAAGGGCCCAGATTTCCCAACTGGTGCAGAGGTTTACGGTGGTGCTCCAATGAAATCAGCCTATGCCACAGGTAAAGGCTCAGTCACTATTAGAGCTGTAGCAAACATAGAAGAACGTAAAAATGGTCGCTACAACATTGTTATTACAGAGGTGCCTTATGGTATGAGCAAAGAGGCCTTTATAGACAAAGTACGCGATCTTGTAATGGAAAAGAAGCTAGACCATATAGCCGATGCTCGTGATGAGTCGGCACGTGGTAAGATTAGAGTTGTAATAGAGCTCAAGAAAGATGCTTTTCCAAAGAAGATTTTGAACCAACTATATAAGATGACTAGTCTGCAGACTACTTTCCACTACAATATGCTAGCGTTAGTAGACGGTATTCAGCCACGCATCTTAGGTCTTAAGGAAATTCTTGGTGAATTTATTAAGCACCGTCAAAAAGTGGTACGCCGTCGCACTGAGTACGATCTAAAGAAGGCAAAAGAACGTGCTCATATCTTAGAAGGTTTGAAGATTGCACTTGATAACATTGATGAAGTGATTGCTACAATTCGTGCTGCTTATGATGATGCTGATAAGCAATTGATGAAGAAGTTTGGCTTATCAGAGATTCAGGCCGCTGCTATCTTGGCAATGCAGCTTCGCCGCCTTCAAGGCCTAGAACGCGATAAGATAGAAGAAGAATTGAAAGAACTCCATGAGCTTATCAAGAAATTAGAGGCAATTCTAGCTGATGAAAATGAAATCTTGCGTGTAATTAAAGAAGAGTTAATCGCCATGAAAGAGAAATATGGCGATGAGCGTCGTTCCAAGATTATTAATCATGAGGTTGGTAAATTCTCTGAGGAAGAATTAATCCCAGAGGAGGAAAGTGTAATCTTGCTAACAGCGGAAAATTACATGAAGCGTGTATCTCAGAATGATTTCCGCAAGCAAAACAGAGGCGGTAAAGGCAAACGCGGCATGACTACTAAGGAAGAGGATGTAATTTCTCAGATTGTCACCGCTAGCTCGCACGACTTCCTTCTATTCTTCACTTCTCAAGGTAGAATCTTCCGCTTAAAGGCGTATGAGGTACCGCAGGCTACACTTGCCGCTAAGGGTACAGCTGCCGTAAATATGTTAAACTTGCATCCAGAAGAAAAAGTTACCGCTATCATTAAACAGGGTAATGAATTAGGTGAAAATGGTTTCTTGTTTATGGCCACCAAGAAGGGGACTATCAAGAAAACTTCCATCAAAGATTACGAGAACATTCGTACAAATGGTTTAATTACCATTAAATTAGACAGCGGAGATGAGCTAAAATGGGTTAAGGGAACTACAGGTAAAAATGATATTATCATCTCTACTTCTGCTGGTCAGGCGGTCCGCTTTAATGAATCTCAGGTTCGTGCCATGGGACGTGCTGCTAGGGGTGTACGTGGTATGCGTCTCCGTCCAAAAGATGAGATTGTTGGTATGGACGTAGTAACGGATCCATCCCAGAAGTTGCTTGCAATTTCTGCAAATGGCTATGGCAAAGCTACTCTAGTAGAAAATTTCCCAGTTCATAAGCGCGGCGGTGTAGGTATCAAAGTCGCTTCTGTCACTCAGAAAACAGGTCCAATCGTAGCTGTTCATACTCTAGATCCACTAGCCAAAGAGGTAATTATGATGTCTACCAAGGGACAGGCTATCAGAGTGGCGATGAAAGAAATACCAACTCTTGGACGTGCTACCCAAGGTGTTCGTATTATGAAAATGAGCGAAGGTGATACTGTGGCAAGTATTGGGATTGTGTTACCAGAGGAAGAAGAGAAGCCAGAAGAGAAATAATACTCGGTCTTCCCACTCCAAATAATTCTCACTACAGTAATTTTAAGTCATCTTGGTTACAGCCTCGTCAAAAATAGCTCGTAATTCCTTATGTAAAGAAATAGCTTCGCTTCTTCACATAAGGTAATTACTCATATTTTTGACA
>JAFRAV010000034.1 GCA_017405225.1 Candidatus Saccharimonadota bacterium
AGCGGATTTTACCTAGTCAAAATTATGCGCAATTACCTTATGAAATGAGGCGAAGCTATCTCATTTCATAGGGAATTGGAAGTAATTTTGACAAGGCTAAACCTGTATGACTTAAAATTACTGTAGTGAGAATTATTTGGAGTGGGAAGACCATATATTATCAAAGAATTTGGCCGAGAAGTTTCCATGTGCTATAATTTAACCATGAGCAAAAAGAGTGAAGATAATAAAGAAAAGCTTGATATTGAGATTACCAATGGTCCAGTAGAAAGCGCAACCGATGAAATCATTATTGAGGAAAAGGCAGATTCGCCAGAAAAAAGCAAATCTTCAGAGGTAGACAAAAAAGAAAAGACCGAGAAGGTAGGCAAAAAGTCTGGAGAGTTTAATAAAGCAAAGCCACCAAAGGATTTAAAGAAAAAAGGGAAGAGCAAGAAAAAAACTGTTTTAATAATCTTAATTATTGTTGCCCTGTTAGCAGCTGCTGGAACAGCGGTGTATTTTATATTCTTCCATAACAAGAAAACTGAAGAGCCTGTAGCCGAGCAACCTGCCGCTCCAGAACCACCACATTATTACAGTAAATTAACTGGCTTAGAAATCGCTTCAGAATCAGAAAATCTACTCCCTACCTATTGTATGCAAGTGCCAAACGGATTAGATGGCGCTAGACCACAGGCCGGCATAGATGAGGCTGGAGTAATATTTGAGGCAATTGCCGAGGCTGGCATTACTCGTTTTGCAGCAATTTTCCAAAATCCAAAATCTGCCACTCTTGGGCCAATTCGTTCGCTTCGCTCTTATTACTTAGATTGGGACACACCTTTTGACTGTACAATTGTTCATGCAGGTGGCTCGCCTAGTGCATTGGCAGATTTAAGAGCAGGCAATTATCGTGATTTATCAGAGGATTACTCTTATGAGTGGCGCGATAATGTCACTTACTGGGCGCCAAACAACCTAATGACTTCACCAAAACTATTAGGTGAGTGGGCTACTACTACAGGTTATACATCTTCTAACCCTGTTACTTTTCCTCGTCTTCTACCAAAAGATGCGGCCGAGGCAGTCAAAACCGCACGCAAGAATGCTGGTCTAGACCAAGACGAGAACACCTCCACAAATAACTGTGAGGACGAGAACAACAAAGAAACCTGCGAATCTACCCCAGTTACACCATTAGTAACTAAGATTACTGTAAACTTTGGCTATGTATCTACATTTAACACAGAGTATGCTTATGATGAGAATACCAACACATACTTGCGCTCTTATGCCAGCGGCGAGCCACACTTGGTTTACTCTTGCGTTGGGGTAGAAAAGGATATGCCTTCACCTAAGGCCGATTGTGGCCTAGCCAAGCAACTTGCCCCATCCGCGGTTGTTGCAATGATGGTAGACGAATATCTAGATTCCGATGCTTACCACCACGTAATTAATACCATTGGCACTGGTATAGCATACATCTTCCAGAATGGCACAGCCATCAAAGGAACTTGGCAAAAAGATAATCGCGGCTCACAGATAATCTTTAGAGATGCTGATGGTAACGCAATATCATTTACTCCAGGACAATTATGGGTGGCTGCCGTACCAAATTCTTCTGGCTCAGTCCAATACTAAATACCGCTACAAGCAAAGATCAAGTCAGGACATGCGTCTGAAATCATAAGATAAAAAACCGACTTAGGATATGCGCCTAAGTCGGTTTTAATACTAGTTTCTTTTCGTTGGGACTTCTTCTTTTCAAAGAAAAAGGCCAGTTTCTTGGTAGTCCCGGCGGGAGTCGAACCCGCGATTTCCTGGATGAGAACCAGGCGTCCTGGACCACTAGACGACGAGACCAGCTAACATAAACTAGCAAATATATTTTAGCACGATTTTTGGTCTGGCGCAAGTGTCCGCACTACGCAAATTTACCTTAAATTAACCCTTATACTCCTATAATGCCACTGATTCCGCTTATACTATTGACATTTTTAATAAAGTGTGCTATAATGGTAATCATAAAACAATCATAGCCATTCTATGATTATTTTATTGTAACTTATTAACCCGTATGCATTAAAGGAGGTGGTTTTATGCATACAAATACTCCCCGTATGGGGAATTGGTCTTTACGTACTCCCCAGGGGGAGCACATTGTGGATGCCAAGGCAATTTTTGCCTTTGCATCATTTGATAGCGAGTCTTTGAGAAAACATAATATTAGGCTCGCTGGCGTTACTGAAGTAGATGATCCTCATGATGAGGATCCATATGACAAGGTAACCAAGTCCACAATTCTGGGAGTAAAACCCCATGAAGGTGGGCTTCTTGAAGTCATCACTGACCGTTATCACGAATATGTGATTGAATGGTCAGGAGTTGATCCTAAATGGAAAGACGCGATAGAAAAAGCGTCTGGAGATGGCGAAAACATGTTTTTTAGGCTCATAGAGTCTAAAACTATCAAAAAAAAGGCTTCAAAAGAGGCCAAAAAAGCCGTCAATCATTAAGGCGCAAGGCGCCAAAAAACATTTATTGAGGGGGTCGCAGACACTGCGGCCCTTTTTTCTTGCCAAATATTCCACTTTTTGCAGTTTTTATAGTAATAATTTCAATAAATATGATAAAATCAAGGCAAGTAGTTTAAAAATTAGGAAAGGAGGCTTGCTTATTTAGTGCAGAAAATCTTTTTCGTCAAAGGTAAGGCAATCACCAAGACTCAGATTCTAAATGACGCCGAGAGGCAAACTCGGCTAACCAAGTCAAAAAACAAACGTCGCTTAAGAGAGGGGTTGGCGTTTAGACTGGCAAAAGATTACGAATACTGGGGTGCGTTTATTGGCGGATGCCAACCGGTAAGTTTCAAATCGGTTCCTCATATCAACCTTTTTAGCATTATTACAAGGGAGATGGAGAAGAATCAGGTTTGCGAGCCGTGTGTAGCTGTGATAAGTCTTAACGGGCAGAATTTTATCTTCTCTGATAGTAGCGACCAACCCATCCTATTTAACGGACACGTTTTATATGAAGGGGGGGGGAGGTGGTCATATCACATAGAAGATGATGGCTCGCTAACATGGTCTGTTATTGATGCTGATGCAGACCGCAGCAAGAAAGGAGAGATTCTAATGACAGAACCTATTCCGTTTCCTGTCTACATGTCGGTAGAAGACAGAGAGAAAGCAACCAAACAGTATGGTCGGTTATGTAACCGCTACCATATTATACCCGACGCAGTCGGAGAAAGCAGGTGATCCTAATATCTACTTAGGCCGCGAAGTTTTGCGGCCTATTTTAATGCACAAAATCCTTGTGGCTTATCTTGATTTTTACGGTCAAAAATGTTATGATATTGTCATGAAATCATTACCTATTGTCGCACTGATTGGCCAAACTAATGCCGGCAAATCCAGCCTGCTTAATCGTTTTGCGCGCAAAAATATCGCCATCGTAGCTAGAGAAGAAGGCACTACGCGGGACAATGTTTCAGCCAAAATTGACAATAAGTTCTTATTAGTTGATACCGCCGGTCTCAAAAACCCAGAAGATGACTTTGAGGCAGGCATCCAGGACCAAATCAATGATGCTATAGAATCAGCAAACATCATCTTGTTGACGCTTGATTCTACCAAATATTTTGACCATCACGACAAAGATATTGCACGCCGAGCACTTCGCTCCAAAAAACCGATTTTTCTAGTACTAAACAAGTCTGACAGAGGTGAGGCACTTGATATTAGCGAGTTTCGTGCTTTGGGCGTACCAGAGGAAAAAATTGTTCGCACCTCTGCAACTACTGGAATGGGAATTAGAGAACTAAAAAAAGAAATTTTAAGTATGCTAGCCAATATGGTGGGTCCTGCCGCCACAGCTTCCCCCGTCGCGTTTGCTACAACGCAAGCCGCACCGGGGGTCCCCCCAGTGGCGTCACCCACCACTAATAATCCACCTCTTAAAATTGCTCTAATCGGGCGTCCAAATGTTGGCAAATCATCCCTATTTAATAGCCTAGCAAAAAAGCAACAAGCGCTTGTTTCTTCCCGTCAAGGCACCACGCGCGATACTAACCGCGTATCCGTTAAATACCATGGTCGCGAGATAGAAATTCTAGATACCGCAGGTCTTCGCAAACCTGGCCGAAGAGAAGTAGGTATAGAAAAGTTTTCCGCCATTCGCACCCTAGCCGCCATAGAAGAAGCCGATATTTGCGCGCTTTTGATTGATTCTACCGAGCCACATTCTAAGCTAGACCAATCTCTTGCGGGCCAAATTACTGAAGCTGGCAAGGGAATTATCATGGTAGTCACCAAATCCGATTTGATGAAAGAGTCCGAGCCAACCAATTATTACGGAGAAGAGAACATCAAAAACCGCACTGCCGCAGATTTTCTCTTGGACAGATTAGAGCGCGACTATAATTTTCTCCCTTATGCGCCAGTATTATTTACTAGCAGCGAGACAGGCAAAAATGTCACCAAATTGTTTGAGCTTGCCGAGCAGATAGACGAAGCCCGTCATCACCAGATTGCCACCAAAGATTTAAATCACATTTTGCAAGAAGCACGCGAATCTCATATCCCGGCCGGCCTCAAAAATACTCACCCCAAGCCTAAATACATCGTCCAAACCGATGTTTGTCCACCTTGGTTTGTGATTCATGGCCACGACTTACAGCTACTTCACTGGTCTTATAAGCGCTTTATTGAGCGCAAGATTCGTGAATTCTACCCATATATTGGTACACCAATTATGTTTTCTTATCGTAGCGACAATACCCGCAAAAACCGTGATAAAACAGAGGTAGACTCAAGCCCTAGCAATCACGAGGAGGACAAATGAAATTAATTGTAGGTTTTGGAAATCCAGAGAATAAGTACAACTTTACTAGGCACAATTTTGGCTTTTTGGCTCTTGATTTTTATGCCAAAATCAACAAGCTAGATTGGGAAAAAAATCCCAAATTTGATGCCATCTGGCTCAAAACAGACACGTATAAAATTGGTCTTAGCAAAAATGACCATTCAGAGCAGTTGATTCTTATCAAACCTCAGACATATTACAATGAGGTAGGCAAAGCTATTCAGGCATTTTCTCGCTTTTACAAGATTAAACCAGAAGATATTTTAATTATTTGTGACGATTTTAATCTGGCTTTTGGACAAATCCGCTACCGCAAAAATGGTTCTGCCGGTGGTAACAACGGCCTAAAATCCACCATCGCAGAGCTAAACACCTCTGATTTTCCAAGACTCCGCCTTGGCACTGGTTCAGAGCTTCGCAAAAAGACTGGCGATATAGATTTTGTACTTAGCAAATTCGCCCCAGCAGAAAAAGAACAATTACCATCAATTTTGCGTGATGTTGCTAGCAAAATCAACGAGATAGCCACCACAAAATAGCACGATACCCATTCCACTCATCTTATCACTCCCATCCAATTATTAGCTCCAAGCGATTTAACTGCGCCTTTAATCTCTAACATTGTAATAGCCTGATTAAAATCACTAGCAGTTATGTTGGCTTTATCAATTATCTGATCACCATCTTGTACCCCCATTAGAATCTCTGTCAAGATTTGTCGCTCTAGCTCTGTTTCTGTGTATTTATTTAGCAGAACCTGCAGCAGCTCGTCATCGCCATCCCAAGATACACTACTATTGATGCTATCTTTGGCGCTGCCTTGCACACTTTTAGAGCACCTATGTTTATTTAGCTTTTTTGCCGCCAATCTCTCTGGAAAAAGCAGGTCCAAAAGATCATTTGGCTCTGTATAGGGAATTGCCCCCTGGGATAACAATTTATTACACCCGCGCGAAGTTAATCTATTAATATCTCCTGGCACAGCCATCAAATCCGAGCCAATATCTAGCGTATGACTGGCAGTATTAAGAGAGCCACTTCTATCAGCAGCCTCAGCTATCAGGGTAACATCAGCTAGACCAGCAATTATTCTGTTACGAGCCAAAAATCGTGATTGCAACTCGCCCTTATTTAATCCTACCTCACCTGGGCCATACTCAGAGATAATTGCGCCACCACTCTCTATAATTTCTCGCGCTAGACCAGTATGACTACGAGGATAAATATCATCTATAGGGGTACCAAGTACAGCAATTGTAACACCACCAGCATCCAGCGCGCCCCTGTGCGCAATAGAATCAATCCCATATGCCAGTCCAGATATTACCACTGCGCCAGCTTTGGCCGCCTCGTACGCGGCCGTATATGCCACCTCTTTGCCATAAGAGGTATTACGGCGCGAGCCTACTATTGCCGCGCAACGAGGACGTCTAATAGATAACGTTCCACTAGCCTCCAAAAATGACTCATTTTTAGGTAATTTTCCATAGTAATACAACATTTTTGGAATAAGCACAAGCTTTTTTAACACCTCTGTAAAATTATCCTCTAGGGGTGGCACTTTATTGATTTTCATAAAAAATATTAAAAAAGTGTTGACTTATTTTTCCAAGTGTGCTATAATGAAAGAAGTTAGGGCATAAAAACCCTAAACTGCACCTAAATAAATCATAATTTCTACCCCTATTTTAGCATATTTTTGCAAAAATAGTGGTAAAAGTTGCGTGTTCTTAAAACCCTTCGGGTTTATGATTTCTTTTTTTCGATCATAAACTTATAAGTATTACCTCCACTTTGAAGGAACTTTTGAGAACATAGCAACCCCCATAACCGGCGGGCCCCAATTGTGTGAGGTGGGTCGCGCTTCCGGGGCTTCCCCGGTATCTGGTAAAAGAAGCGTTATGGGGTAACCAAAGATCCCCTAGTTGGGGTTAGGTAAAGCCCACCCATACCTAACCCCAACCAGGGGATTTTTGATTGATAAATTTTTGCGCCCTTTATACAACCCTCATCCCTCATTGACAAATAACATAAGTTATGCTATAATGTGCGTATAGGTTTTCGTACATGGAAAGGGGTGGTTTCATGAGCAGTAATTTTAAAATTAAAGTAGCAAATTTCTTCGCAAAAAACTCTTGCGATAAGTGGCAAAAGATTGGTGTCATTCGCAAAGTAAGTCGCAAAATATACCAAAGAATTATGGAAAATAAAGCGACTAATTATCCGTATGATAATCAGGATTTTGCTAATTGGCCCGAGTCTGATAAAAAAGGTGAATACACCTTAATAGCTGACTCTGACGGCTTCGTAATTAGACGAAGCACTAGCCTTATAAATTGGCTTGTGAAAAAAGAAGTCGGGCAGCACTTAAAGCGGCCAGTGCCCGGAGAGCGTCTCCCAGGCGAGCATGCATTTGATGCAAAACATTGGGACGAACTCCTTGAGTATAATGGCTGGGAGAGGAAAGCACCATGCCCATACGATTGCGTACTTGGAACACACTTCGTTGGGATTATTCCTGGCGAAGGTGAATTTGGGAACTAAAATCTCCAATCGGTAAGGGAAAGCATACAATTCAGCATCAATTTAATCGCGCAAACAAACAATCAAAGTATCTAGTAATAGATTGTGCAAGAACCTCAAAGCGAGAAGATGTAATTAAGCGTGAGAGTATACGTTATTTTAATGAATCATTTATTTTTAAGGGGATAATTCTTATTTCAAAAAAGGAAAAATAATACTAGAACTATATAAATAAAAATGATATAATATAATTACTGATGAAGAGAAATCAGTGATGAAGTCACAATACCTCTTCATCTTAGGAAGAGATTATGTTCTCTTCCATTTTTTTGACTAATGAGCTACTAACAATTTTATATAAACCCCTTATAGGTAATTTATGTCTCTTATGCTTGACAACTATGTTATTATAGAATATATGAGCATAAAAAATCTGGTAATTGTAGAGTCGCCTGCCAAGGCCAAAACCATAGAAAAGTATTTAGGCAAAGATTACAAGGTAATGTCATCCGTAGGTCATATCCGCAAGGATACTAAGGTAGATGTCAATAACGATTTTGCCGTTACCTACGAGATTGACGAAGGTCACAAACAGATAGTAGCAGATCTTAAAAAAGCCGCCAACCAAGCTGATACAATATGGCTAGCAACAGATGAGGACCGCGAGGGAGAGTCTATTTCTTGGCATCTTATAGAAGTGCTAAAATTGCCAAAAAACACCAATCGCATTACTTTTCACGAGATTACCAAGCCAGCCCTAGAAGAGGCCGTCAAACATCCTAGAAAAGTAGATATGCACATGGTTTCTTCGCAGCAAGCCCGCCAAACACTAGATATGCTAGTAGGTTTTGATTTATCTGGCGTAGTAAGGAGAAAAGTCCCTGGGGCCATCTCAGCTGGGCGCGTTCAGAGTCCAGCACTGCGTCTAGTAGTAGAAAAAGAACGCGAAATAGAGAAGTTTCAGGGCAAATCCAACTATAAGGTTACCGGTGATTTTGCCAAAATTGGCAAAAAAACCACATTTCCAGCCATTTTAGATGGAGATAGCCCAGATACAGCGCTTAAGGCTAAAAACCTCTTAGAAAGCCTGGTAGAGGCCAAATATACGGTTTCTTCAGTAGACCAGACGGAGGGAACTAAGGCAAACCCTGTACCTTTTGCCACTGCTGCCCTACAGATAGAGGCCAACAGTAGGCTAGGGTTTTCATCATCTACCACTATGCGCGCCGCACAAGGATTATACCAGGCTGGCCATATCACTTATCATCGTACAGACTCTCTAAACCTCTCTCAGCAGGCATTAGGCTCCATTGCCAAATATATAGAGCAAAAATATGGCAAAAATTATTTACAAGTACGACATTTTAAGACTAAATCCGCCGGCGCTCAAGAAGCTCACGAAGCTATTCGCCCTACCCATATAGAGGTAGAAGAGGCCGGAAGCAACCCATACGAGCAGAAATTATACAAATTAATTCGTTCTCGCACGTTAGCTACTCAGATGGCAAACGCCAAGGTTAATCGTACGACAGTCAAACTCACCTCTGATACCAAGAAGAAGATTGCCTTTATCGCAAAGGGAGAAGTTGTAGTATTTGACGGATTCTTACGTGTTTATGGCAATTCTAAGGATATAAATTTACCAGAGCTTAAAACTGGCGACGTTTGCTACTCTAACAAGATTATTGCTCACGAGACTTACGAGCGCCCACCTGCATGCTACACCGAGGGCTCTCTAGTAAAGAAACTAGAGGAGCTAGGTATTGGCCGCCCATCTACTTACGCATCTATTATGAATGCAATCCAAGCGCGTGGATATGTGGTAAAGGGTGATTCTGAGGGTGAAGAGCGCGAGGTTGTAGAAATTGTACTAGAAAAAGATAAGGTATCTTCTAATACGGTCAAAGAAAAATCCGGTTCTAACAAAGGTAAATTATTACCTACCCCTGTAGGAGAGCTGGTTTCAGACTTTTTGACTGACCATTTTGATAAAATAGTAGACTATGGTTTTACCGCAGATGTAGAGGGTAAATTAGACAAAATTGCCGAGGACAAGTTAGAAAAAAATACCATGCTAAAGGCATTTTATACTCCATTTTCTAAACTAGTCAAAGAGTCCGCCGATGTAGCACGCTATAACAATTCCAACTCCCTAGGCAAAGATCCCAAAACAGGGAAGAACATCTATGCCAAAATTGGTCGCAATGGTGGTTTTATCCAACTTGGCGAAAATGAAAAAGAATCCGGCGAGAAGCCTCGTTTTGCACCACTACCTGATGGCGTAAGCGTAAAAGATGTTACTCTGGAGCAGGCTATCAAACAATTATCATTACCGTCCTTACCACGGCCGCTCGGCAAAGCCAAGGATGGAACAGAGATAGTTGCTGCTTCTGGACCATTTGGGCCATATCTAAAGGCTGGTCGCTATAGTATCCCTATTAAAGATTATGATCCATACACTATTACTCTTAAAGACGCGGAGCCGCTATATCAAAAGAAAATAGACTCCGTCATTGCCGACTGGGGTGATATTATGATTATTAATGGTGCCTACGGCCCGTATATCAAAGGTCCAGGCCGTCGCAATAACGCTAAAATCCCAGAGGGAACAGACCCCAAGAAGATTACTAAAGAGCAGGCTGAAAAGATACTAATAGAGAAGCCGAAGGCTACCAGAAGACCTACCAAACGCACCCACAAGAAGAAATAACATTTTTGCATCTTGACTTTTTAGTATAAATATGATATAATGTAGTTATGTAGCTATCTATCGTAGTTGTTCAAAATAGGGAGGGAGCAATATGGCAAAAGAAGAAAAAGTGGTATGCCTTAAGGAAATGCCTACAAAAAACGGGTTTTTTGTTTACAGAGAAAACTTGACGGGATTCATGTATTTCTCGTCAAGTAAATATAGTATAGTACCACTATTTGATCCTGACGGAGGCAAGCCGCTCACATTTGAGCGGTACAAAGAACTACTGGGAGAGGATCAATTAAAGGGCTCTTATAGCTACGACTCATTCTATGATTACGAAGAGTAGCCACATTGCTTGGCACCCATAATTGGGTGCCTTTTTTCTTGCAAAATCTAAACCTATCCTCTTCACCCAGTATGGCTATGGCGATAATCAGGATGGAGCTACTGGAGTAGAATCGTATCCACTAGATTATGTCTACTCTGGCGACTACTACTGGTATATTGGTCGCTTATACCGCCAGGGTAACGTTGCGGTCTTGTGGGCTTCTACTATCGTTAGTAGTCCCAATGCTTATAGATTGCGTACGTGGTCTACGGTTATGCGTCCTGCAGTATCCGATCTTAAGGCATTCGGGGGCGCTCTCCGTTGCGTCTCAAGATAATAAATTGTCCTCCCAGGCAAATATTCTCGCTACGGTAATTTTAAGTCATTAAAAGCGGATTACACCTCTGTCAAAAATATGAGTAATTACCTTATGTGAAGAAGCGAAGCTATTTCTTTACATAAGGAATTACGAGCTATTTTTGACGAGGCTGTAA
>JAFRAV010000035.1 GCA_017405225.1 Candidatus Saccharimonadota bacterium
TATTAAAGGATTTTCCAGGTCTGGAAAATCCTAATATTGAGATTCTCCTGGTCCTACCTCTTCACCCAGTATGGCTATGGCGATAATCAGGATGGACAACAAGGTCTAAGATCTTATCCGTTAAGCAACGTCTATTCAGGCGGCTATTACTGGGGTATGGCTCGCCTTTACGAATATAGTTTACGTGCTCGTCTGTGGTCATCTACTACTATAGGAGCCACAGATGCTTATAGATTGGGTGTGTGGGGTGTATATGTGCGACCTACGCTATCTGATGGGAAAATATTTGGGCAAACCCTCCGTTGCTCCAAAAAAATAGTATCCTGGTCCTATCTCTTCACTCAGTATGGCTATGGCAATAATCAGGATGGAGGAACAGGAGTGCATACATATCCATTAGATTATGTCGACTCTGGCCGCTACTACTGGGGTACTGGTCGCTTGTACTACCAGGGTAACAATGCGAACTTGTGGTCTTCTGCTATCGTTAGTAGTACTGACGCTTATAGTTTGCGTACGAGGCCTACGGTTGTGCTTCCTGCAGAATCCACTATTAAGGACCTCGGGGCCGCTCTCCGTTACGCTTAAATTGTTCAAGTTTTACGGTTGTTATACCTGCACAAGAATAATCTTTATAATATATGGTATAATAATAAATATGGCTCGGTAGCTCAATGGATAGAGCAGCTCCGTCCTAAGGAGAAGGTTGTGAGTTCGACTCTCGCCCGGGCTACCAGGTGGTTGACTTAGGCGCATGTCCTAAGTTTTTTGTTTATGACAATAACTTCATGAGTGCGTTCTGAAAGATTAGAACAACCACAAAGGCAATAATCAAGAATGGCCCAAAAAAGACAACAGACTTGCCGGTTTGCAATTTTTGGATTATGCCGTAGATACTAGCGGTAAAATTAGAGATAAATAGGGTAATAAGTGCTAGCCACCAATGACCTAAAATAACAGAGATAGCCAAGGCTAATAACCAATCTCCGCTTCCAACTAATTTTTCTTTTGATAATTTGTATAATAAATAGCAAATCAGAGCTAATATACCTATAGAACTCAAAGTATTATAGATTAGCGGAGCCAGGTCTACACTAGCTGTGCCACTTATAAAAATAGATACAACCCTCATTATAAAAATCAGTAGCGAAGCAATGATTAATGATATCAAAATATTAGTTGGGAGTTTTCCCCATTTGGCATCATATACCATTAGAATCCACATTAATACCAATGCGACAATGAGAATTAAGCAAGATAAATAATATATTACTATGTTCCAACTAAATGAGTGAGTTGAGATAATGGAAGGCCAGAGCAGAAAGCCAATAGCTAGAAAAACTAGGCCAAGAGATAGCTCCGAAAGTATCTCAGAAAGGCCAATCTTTTTGCCACACTTTTTACATTTACCGCGGAGTAGAAGCCAAGAAAAGATTGGAATGTTTTCTAATACAGATAGCTGGTGTCCGCAAGACATGCAGATAGAACGCTTGCCAACGGTGGTTTGGGAAATCTTTTGTCTGTCCACTTCCTTTAGATGTAATCGCCATGCTTGGCAACAAGCAAAACTGCCAAAGATTGCACCAAAAGCAAATGCTAAACACAGGAAAATGATTTTGGCTAGTTCTATTTCCATACTTTTTATAATAACACGGTGGAATTATTTTTGTGGAAGATATTTAGCATAAACTTATTGCAATAAAAAGATTTTTGTCGTATTATAATAATAAGCGTTTTTATAAATTAAGGTATAAAAGCCACGCTATAAGAGAGGATTTTATGTCAAAACAACTAAACAAATCAAAAAAAGGCTTTACAATCATTGAGGTTGTACTCGTGCTTGCTATTGCCGGTCTTATTTTCTTAATGGTATTTACAGCACTTCCAGCCATGCAAAGATCACAGCGTGATACTGCCCGCCGTGATGACTTAGCGCGCTTCCTTACCCAGATTACAAACTACCAAACCAACAACCGTGGTAAGTTGCCTGGTACCGGTGCTACAGATGGCGCAACTATGGCCAAGAACTATGCTAATTTTATGATTAATTACCTTTGGGCTGGTGGTGATCAATTTACTGATCCAGATGGTGAGCTATACCAAATTGGCGGTGCTTGTGTAAAATACGGTAGCGATGCTAGTGGCAAATGGGGTACAGCTAACTGTACTAATGGCGGTATTAGTGCAGAGTCTGACACAGTTGCCAAACTTCCAGAGACTAACCCACTAGTCAAAAATGTAGCTGCTGCTGATTGGGATGGTTCAAGTACTCCTACCGCAGATCAACTTCTCAATTCTACTGCATCTAATAACTCATTCTCTCACGCGATCTTTATCTATCAGTATGCTAAATGTGATGGTGAATCCGTTACAGAAGGTACAGGTGCACGCAACCTAGCTATTCAGTTCAAGCTAGAGGGTGGTGGTGTATACTGTGGTGCTGTATAAGGCATCTCCCTACGTCGCAAAACTGGAATTTGTTTAAAACAAAAACCAGAAAAAGAATCCCCTCCTTCCCGGAGGGTTTTCTGATGAAAGCGAGCATAGTAAGCTAAGCTAAATCATCAAAAAACCGCCACTCGGGCGGTTTTTGCCTATGACTTCTTTAGCCGGTAATAGATGCTAGGTGCAAAACGCACTGGGGCTAGAGCTTTTTGTGCAACTTTTTCCATGCGGATGAGATTTTTGTTGCCAAAAATCTTCTTCATCCTAGCTGAGCGAAAATTAGATACAGATAAGACTTTGTCAATCGTAAAGCCAGTCTGGCGGAACAAATCCTCCATGTATTTAGGATGGTAGTTGTAAAAACCATCTTTGTCTACATCGGATAAATTAGCAACAGAGTGATCAAAAGGAGAAATATCCGTCTTACCACTCCAATATCGCACCATACGTGGCAATGTCTTTTTGTTGGCTACCTCTATTACCGCAACACCACCAGGCTTTAGAATGCGATAAAGCTCTGCTAAAACCTTGTCCATGTCCTTAAAATGGTGGGTAGCACGTACCATTAGCAGAGCAGAAAACTCGTTATCCTTAAATGGCAGATTATATATATCACCTTGGACGGTGTTTAGCTTTTTGCCATATTCTTCTTTGGCTTGATCTAGCTCTGTCTGGCTATAGTCAAACAGAGTAGCTTTTTTGGACCTAGGGATATACTCATCTGCCAAGCGCCCATAGCCACCAGCAATATCCACAAAACTCTCTATCTTTTCTGGAAGGAGTTTGCGGATGGCCATGCGGTCGGCCATATCCTCGTATTTACGGTCGGCATCTTCCCAAAAGATTTTTTTGTAGTCGTATCCATTGTAATCAGAAATAACTTTTTTAGAAGACGTCTTCTTTGTGTTGGATTTTTTTGCCATAATCAGATTACCGTGTATATTTCTCGTTTAGGTCTGAGTAATCGTATAGCTCGTCTTCTTCAAACCAGAGAGCAAGCTCTTTTTTGGCTTCTTCTGGAGTAGCAGATGCGTGAACCAAGTTAGGTACACCCATCTTCTTGGCATCTGAATAGCCGTAGCTCATATGTGCAAAGTCACCACGAATTGTACCCATATCTGCAGACTTTGGCTCAGTAGGACCAACGATTTTGCGAACAAGAGGAATAGCCTCTATACCTTCTAGACACATAGCAATTACAGGGCCAGTCATCATATATTGGACGTTGTAGCGGAAGATATCTTCACCGTGACGAGTAATCATTTGGCCGACATCTTCGTAGTGCTTGTAATATAGGTCCTCGCCTGGCATAACCATCTTCATGCCAACGATTTTAAGACCAACGCGCTCAAAGCGATGGATGATTTCTCCAACGATACCACGCTGAACTGCATCAGGTTTTAGAACTACTAGACTCCTCTGGATTAAATCTTTTTCTTTGCCGGCTGGCTTTTTAGATTTTTCTGCCATAAAAAACTCCTTATATACTTCTTTCCATTATAACATATCTATTAGGGAAATGGTGCTTTTTGTGCGTGCTATAATAGACTTATGAAAGACGTTTATGTTATAGATTTAATACAAGACTTTCTAGAGCATATAGAGATAGAAAAAGGCCGTTCACTCAATACTGTTCGTAATTATGAGCTTTACCTTAATCGGTTTTATGAGCTATGTTCAGAAAATATAGATCACGAGTTAAAGCCTAGCGAGATAGATGAAGAAATGCTACGTAAATATCGTCTTAAATTAAATCGTTTTGAAGATGAAAAACACAATCGTCTTACGCCACAAACACAAGCTTACTATCTAATTGCTTTGCGTGGATTCTTAAAATATCTTGCTAGGCGCAATATTAAATCACTAGATCCCTCTTTAGTAGATTTGCCACGCACACATAGGCCGCAAGTAACATTTTTGCATTTTGACGAAGTCCAAGCAATGCTAGATGAGATAGATTTAGATACAGAAACCGGGCTAAGGGACCGCGCAATCATAGAGTTATTATTTTCTGGAGGTTTGCGCGTGTCAGAGCTATGTAATTTAAATCGTGATGACATCAATTTGGAAAGAAAAGAATTTGTAGTACGCGGTAAAGGTAGCAAAGACCGTCCAATTTTTATAGACGATTCAGCAGCTAGTAGAGTAAAAGATTATCTGTCCGTAAGGCATGATTCTTTGCCGGCATTATTCTTGAATAATAGTAGAAACCATGGCGAAACAGATACAAAAGGGGATTATCGCAGACTTACTCCAAGAAGCATAGAAAGAATCATAGAAAAATATACTCGTGCTGCTGGTATTACAAAGCACGTTACTCCACATACTTTGCGCCATAGTTTTGCTACGGATTTATTGATGAATGGTGCAGATTTACGCTCGGTACAATCACTACTAGGTCACAGCAATATCTCTACAACACAGATTTATACGCATATTACTGATACTCATCTTAAGGATATCCATAAGAAATTCCACTCAGAAACTAGTTAATAGTTATGCTATAATATACCTATGGCGGAGTTATCATTTGATGGTCAACGAGAAGGCGAGAAAGTTCTTTTTACGTTTCGTCGTCATTTTTCTACTGCCAAGCGAGGTATATTTTTTCTAATTTTTATGATTATTGTAGGGTTAGTGCCAATGTTTCTTTGGCAAAATGATGCAAGAATGTTTTGGATTTTTTTGGGCTGTATTGCTATTGGATTAGTAGGGCTAGGTTATGCTTATATGCTTTGGTATTTTTCTATTTATATAGTTACTAATGAGAGAATCCGTCAGATTTTGCAAAAAGGTTTATTCAAGAAATCTGTAGTAGATTTGGGACTAGACAAGATACAGAGCGTCTCCGTTAGTACACCTGGAATGATGGCAGGAATATCTGGCTACGGAACAATCTTGATTCAGACTGGCGTTGGTGATTTAGTTATATCTCAGGTACCAAAACCAGAAAAAATTCACAACAAATTACAGAATGCTATTAAGATAGCTGAAGAGAGACAATAATCTGATATAATAATACTATGGCAAAAGTCACTAAGAAAATCAAAGACAAGTTTTCTAAGCAAGAAGAGCTGCATAAGACTGAGAAAGAAAAACTAGACGAGCGACGTGAAGAAATCTTGGCTCAGGGCAGAAAATTTAAATACCCAATGCAATTTGCTAAACACCGCCTGGTATTTATTACAATTGCGATTGCTTTTGTTGCCTTGATTGGCGCGGCTGTTTTTGGTTGGGTATCGCTATATAAAAACCAAAGTACCAGTGACGTTGCTTATCGTATTACTACGGTCTTGCCTGTTCCGGTAGCCAAAGTAGATGGTGAAAATGTTAGGTTCTCTGATTATTTAATGATATATCGTAGTAGCATCATGCCGGTAGAACAACAAAACGGCTCTTCTGATGCTGCCGATGACGATACTGAAAGTATCCGTAAATTCTATAAAAGGACCGCACTAACAGAGGCAGAGAAATATGCTTACGCCATAAAGTTAGGCAAAGAGAATAACATCATGGTTAGTAAAGCTCAGATTAACGAAGCATTTAATGAGCATCTTAAGATTGGTGGTGCAGAACGTAGTGAAGATAGCTTCTTAAAGGTTCTTAAAGACAACTTTGGATTAGACAAGGGAGAATACCAGAGGATGCTATATCTTTCCCTAATGGAAGTAGAGGTATCAAAGCTAATAGATGTAAATGCAACTTCTAAAGTAGAGCAAGCTCAAAAAATGCTAGCAGAAAATGGTGGTGATTTTCGTGCTGTAGCAGATGCTTTGGGTATTGAATATGAGGAAACTGGACTAATAGATATTATGAATATAGATGGTGGTCGTTCTACCAAAGCCTATGAAATGGAGCCCGGGCAAATATCAGAGCCATTTGTCTCACAGAACGGAGATTGCTACTACATAATTAAGGTGCTAGGCAAGGCTGATGCAAAGGTAGCCTATGTATCATTAGGTATTCCATTTACTGAGCTTAATACAAGATTTGCGCAGCTTAGAGATGAAAATAAGATACAAGAATATATTGAATTGCCGATGGATGGAGTTCAATAACATGCGGTCTTCCCAGTCCAAATAATTCTCACTACAGTAATTTTAAGTCATCTTGGTTACAGCCTCGTCAAAAATAGCTCGTAATTCCTTATGTAAAGAAATAGCTTCGCTTCTTCACATAAGGTAATTACTCATATTTTTGACA
>JAFRAV010000036.1 GCA_017405225.1 Candidatus Saccharimonadota bacterium
GCGGATTACACCTCTGTCAAAAATATGAGTAATTACCTTATGTGAAGAAGCGAAGCTATTTCTTTACATAAGGAATTACGAGCTATTTTTGACGAGGCTGTAACCAAGATGACTTAAAATTACTGTAGTGAGAATAATTTGATTTGGGAAGACCACATGTTAGCAAAAGAATTACGCAGAGTCTGGGAAGATCTACTAAAATCATCCTTTACATACCCCCCCCCCGTGCTATATTAAAGCTAAACCGTAATCATTGGAGGTAATAAATGGAAAATAATACTGAGATTAAATGTCCAGCCGGGTCGCTAAACTTTGGCAAGGAAGCTGAATACAAAATTTCAACCGTTGCGCAATGCAACACAGACATGCAAGACAATGATTTAATGGGCAGCATGAATACAATCATTAATGTTGTACTTGGCCTAATCGGGTTTGTTGCTGTGGTAGTAATCATCCTTGGCGGCGTAACGTACATTACGTCTAGTGGCGATACAGCCAAAGTTACCAAGGCTAAGAATACTATTCTTTACGGTGTAATTGGTCTTGTGATTGCACTTCTAGCATTTGCTATTGTCAACTTTGTGCTTAGTAGCATCTTTAAGTAAAACGTCTCTCTTCTTGCCACTGGCTACTTTTTTTGATATAATCATAGTAGTTAATTTGTGAGAATAGAATGAACAAATATTTGAAAAGGACAGCTCAGATTCTTACCGGAATTACTGCCGCAATGACATTAACTGCCGGCAAAGTATTAGCCCTCAACGCAAGAGAAGGTGCAGAAGCTGCCCGTGCAGACGGTATGCCTGCCGATTTGATTGGCCCAAATGGTGTATTTACTCAGATTACCAATACGGTACTCTATGTTGTTGGTGTCATATCTGTTATTATGCTGATTTACGGTGGTCTTCGTTATGTTATTTCTGGTGGCGATAGCAAGAAAGTTACCGATGCCAAAAACACTATCCTCTATGCTATCATTGGTCTGATTATTTCTATCTTAGCATTCGCTATTGTCAACTTTGTGATTAATGCAGTCACTGGTGATTCTAACTCTGCCGCTAATACCGATCACCTGCAACAGCAACAAAACACTTCAGAATCCAAATAATTTATTTGCTAATTAGCGCAACGGAGCCTATGATTTTTTGTGCGCCAGCTTCTTGCAATACTTTGATAGCTGCCTCCATAGATGCGCCGGTAGTCCAAATATCATCAACTAAAATATAAGTAGTGTCTGAACTACTAATAAGGCTATTTGGTTTCTTTTTATGATTAATAGTATAAGCTCTACTGGCCTGAGCTATGCGCGTTTCGCGGTTAGTGCCTACTTGTACTGTATTATTCTTGCGAGCAAGGAGCGGTATCACTTTCCATTTACGGTATTTAGCCAAATTCTTTGCTAGCAGGTATGTATGATCAAATCCTCGCTCTCTGATATGGCGAGAAATCGTAGGCAAGGGAACAACCACCACCTGCTCTGCATTGGCAAACTCCGGCAAAGAAGCGTCTACAAACTCTGCTAATATCTTTGACATGGCGCGAATAGAGCCAAACTTGTATTCTTCTACTAGGTGTTTTAGTAGACCTTCGCGCTCGCCCACTGCATAGATTGGAACTTCACAAGAACATTTTTTGTGATTTTTACCACACCTGGGACATATTTCTAAAATGGTCTGAATGTTGTGTTTTTTACAACGGTCACATAAAAGGCCTCCTTGGCGGCCACAACCCCGACAGGTAAAGGGTGCTAGTAAGTCCAAAATGCTAATCCTTGTTGTATTTTTTACAACGAAACTCATAATTCTCTTGATTTTATCAAAAAGAGGCTTTATAATAAAGCATAACAACAATAATTGGAGGTTATATGGCTCGTAATAATGACGACATGCTAATGGAAGACGAACTCACCGCCGCCTTTATGGACGAGGGTTCTGCTCCAGCCGCGGCAGATGATACAGCCCCAGCTGAAGATGCTCCACTAGCAGAGGATGACGGGTGGGCAGATAATACCGACGATTTCCCAGGACAACTCGCTGTAGATGTCTACGAAACCGCCGAGCAATTAGTAGTAAAAGCCCGTACGGCGGGCATTTCTAAGTCAGACTTAGATGTAAGCATCTCTGACAACATCCTCACTATCTCTGGTGTTCTATCAGGAGGTGAAGATGAACATACTACTCGTTGGCACATCCAAGAGTGCTACTGGGGAGAATTCTCTCGTACTATCGCTCTTCCTGTCCAAGTTCGCGAAGACGAAAACAGTGTCAAAGCAGAGCTAAAAGACGGTGTTCTTACTATCACCTTTGAGAAGGAAAAGGTAGAAGCACCTAAGAAAATCCAGATTCAATAATCTGGCACACACCTAGAAATAAAAACTCCCGAATCTATCGGGAGTTTTTAGATGTTATTTATACTTTTATTTGGTGATTTGTAGATGAGTGGCGCTTACTGGCTGTGACTCGCCACTGGCGCTCTCACCAGAGAATACGCTCTTTAGTACAAAGTTTACAATAGCAAATGCTAGAAGTGCAATCACAAGACCAATTACACCGTAAAGAATAGTATTACGAGCTTTAGTGGCTTTAGCTGGATCGCCCTGCGATGTAACATAGCCCACGCCGCCAACTATGATAACCACCACAGTCACAATACCCAACACAGAAATTACCACATTAAGAATAGTCTGGACAGAGTTCATCAATCCCTTGCCTTCCTCTTCCTTTTCTATATTGCACTGCGTAGGATTACTAACCCCATCGCCCGCACGTAAAGTGCCAGCCGGGCAGGTATAATCTGCATATGCAGTGGGCGCTACAATAGATGCCAGACCAAGCGTAGTAATGCTAGCAAGAGCCATAACCAACATTTTTATTTTGTTCATATCTTCTCCTTGAGATTATATTCTAACCTTAGTATAGCACAAAAAACACCCCTATAAAAGGGGTGCTAAATCTTCTTTGCTTATTGTGGCTATTTATTATTTGCCAAATACGTTGCTTAGGATGAAGTTGACAATAGCAAATGCTAGAAGTGCAATCACAAGACCAATTACACCGTAAAGAATAGTATTCTTAGCCTTGGTAACTTTGGCTGTATCGCCACTAGACGTAGTGTATTGAACACCACCCATGATAATCATTACAACGGCTACAAAACCAATAACACCAAGAGCAACATTGATAATAATCTGCAAAGTGGTCATCAAATCTGTAGACTGACCTGCACCTGAACCAGCTTCAGCACCAGAGGTATATTTACTAGCGTTCTCGTAGCCATCTACTGCGCTAACACTAGGAGAAATAGCTGCGGCAATACCAAGAGTGGTTGCTGCTGATGTTCCCATTACTGCCATTTTTAGTTTATCTGTAATCTTCATAGAATTTGTTTTCCTTTAGATTAGTTTGTATTAATTATATCACCCCAAAAACATATTTACAATAGTTTTTAGATTTTATATCCTACCGCAAAATAATACTTCCATTGGCGCCATCGCCGGCAAAACCATTTAGCATAAAATTGACAATAGCGAATGCTAGAAGCGCAACCACCAAACCTATCACACCATAAAGAATCATATTTTTGGCCTGGGTAATTTTGCCTGGATCACCCATTGCCACCATATAACGCTGACCGGCAAAGATAATCATGATTACCGATACTAGAGTCAATAATGAAAGGATGCCATTAATGATATTAGTGGCCACACTAGGGGCAGTATTGTTTTGGTCGCATCCTAGGGCTGCTTTTTGATCTGCGTCGGCAGTTTTGCAGGCCTCTTCGTTGAGTTTGTTGGTCGCAAATGCTGGTGTTGCAACAAAGCCACCAAACATTAGACTACCAGCTAAAACACTGATTGCCATCATCAAACAAAATATAGATTTTTTTATCATTTTGCTGCCTCTCCAATCATATTAGATACGAATGCCGTAATAGCTGTAGCAAGAACAACCACTACTAAGCCAATCACCGCGTACGCCAAGATTTGGCTGGCCTGCTTGGACTTGGCGGGATCGCCCTCTGACCTCTGGTATTTGTAGCCACCATAGACAATAATCGCCACCGCCACTAGGCCGCCTATGCCAAACAACCAATACAAGATATTTGTCATTAGATCTGCCCCTACACCACCTTGGTTAGGGAGCTTTTCTAATGTATCTTTGATGTCTGCCAACAAGGGAATGATTAAGTCCATATTACTCCTATTGTATTAATATTGCTGATATTGTGTTCATGATTACGCTAGCTAGCATAGCAATAGCTAGACCTACTACTGCAGAGATTAACGTCTTTTTGCCTTTTTCTGCCCGGCCGACATCACCCCTAGAGAACATGTATAGATAACCACCCCAGGCTATCATGATGATTGTAAAATATCCCACCAAGACAGAAATATCATAGAGGATATTTAGCACAATAGTCCATACAAAAGTGGCAATACCGCTAGAATCACCACTACCCTTAGTTAAATCTGCTGGATTTTTGATAGAACAGTCGCTATTTGTAAGGTTATGGTACCAAGGTTTAAGAGCAAAAAACACAGAACTGCCTGGCTCACAAGCACCGCCCTCTCCGTCGGCAGCACCACCCTCTCCATTGACAGCATAAACAGAGGCAGAAGTAGCTGATGTAAAGCCAAACAAACTAGCCATCATAATCGCAAAGCAAATCAAAATCTTTTTCATAATTTAATAATACCATAAAAGTTGATTCTTAGACTAAAACTCTCCACAAAAAAACCATGATTATCACTCAATTTTGATAATTTTTAACTAATTGCTAAAGTACCACAAAATATGATTTTACTCTTGACTATTCCGCTTATGTGTGCTATAATTATAGGGTATAAAGCGCTAAACTTAGCCGGTTGATTATTATGAGTAAAAAATTACCCTTAAAAAACCGCCTTTGTAGACCATTTTATGGCCTTGTTTTTGGTGCTATCTTATCTGTTTTGGCAAATCTTGGCATAGTAGCGCTTCCACATACTTCTACCCCTGTTTATGCTGCGCCTGAGTCTATGAATGCCACCCCTGCTAATACTGCTCCTGGCAATACCACACCTGCTACTACAACCAATACAGCCGACACTGGAGGCGCTGCAGAAACCAACACAGAATCTGGCGATTCTAGTAGCGAAAGCACAGATACCTGTTATGATCAGGTAGGCGCAATTGGGTGGCTAATCTGTCCGTCCACCGGAGTCCTAGGTAAAGCTATTGATGCCGTCTATGAGCAGATAGAAAAATTATTAGTAGTCTCCCCAGTTACCACCGATGGAAATTCGCCTATTTATAAGGTGTGGGAAATCATGCGCGATGTCACCAACATCGTATTTGTAATCTTGCTACTTGTAGTAGTGTATTCACAAGTAACCGGGCTAGGCATCTCTAATTATGGCATCAAAAAGGCTTTGCCAAAATTAGTAGTGGCGGCCGTCTTAGTGAATATGTCGTATCTGATTTGTGCTTTGGCAGTAGATGTAAGTAATATCATCGGCGCAAATCTAAAGGGTGTGTTTACGAGTATAGAAGAATCCGCCATAGCCGCCGGTGGATTAGGTGATGCCGCCAAAATTACCTGGACACAACTAACTGGCGTATTGATTGGCGGTGGCGCAATAGCCGGTGTATCTATTGGCGTAGCGGGCGGCTTAGGGGCATTGCTCTGGCCACTGATAGTATCTTTGATTGGCGGTATCCTTTCTGTACTAGTTGGGCTAATTACTATTGGTATGCGCCAAGCATTAATCTCTGTCTTAATAATGATTTCTCCGTTGGCATTTGTAGCCTATATGTTGCCTAACACAGAGTCGTGGTTTAAGAAGTGGAAAGATATCTTTACGTCTATGCTAATCTTCTATCCAATGTTTAGCTTGTTATTTGGCACAGCACAGCTAGCCGGTTGGGCAATCATTGCTAATTCGTTAACTAATAGTAATTTCTTTGGTGTGGTACTAGGTATGGCAGTGCAGGTGTTCCCACTAATTCTATCCGTATCTCTAATGAAGATGTCTGGCACGGTCTTAGGTAGAGTATCAAGCAAGCTAGATGCACTTACTACAAAGCCACGCGGAGCCCTCAAAGATTATGGCAAACTACGAGGAGATTTGGCACGCAATCGCTATATTAGTGAATCAATCCGTCCATCTGCAGGCCTACGCCGATATATGGATGCTAGACAAAGACGTCAAGAAATTGACTTAGAAAACGTGACTAAATCTCGTAAGTCAATTGCAGAGATTCGTGCTCAAAAAATGATTATGGGCGGTAGTTACAGGCCAGAACAAGGAAACGATCAAGAAGATATTAAAGCAAATCGCTCTACTCGCTCTGCTAAGAATGCCCTGAATCTTGCGCTAGAAGAGCAATATACCCAGAAGGATTCTGCTCACTTACTTGACCAGTATGGCGATATCTATAAAGGTGAAAGAGATCAAGAGCTAGCCTCTAAGGCAGGACATAATTATCTTGAATTTACTCGTGCAATGCTTGCTGAAGAAAATGATGCCTACGCCGACCAAGACTGGCTGATGTCTCAATATGATGGCTTCCGTAAGGCCTATGACCCAGCAGCTAATGTCAAGAGTGATGCAAAGGCCAGAAAAGCCGCCTACAATTACAACCACTATGTCGTTGGTGCAGCCGGTGCTCTTGGTAAAGCTGGCGAGCACACCGTACTTGGTGAAGTTATTAGTAAATCATCTGCCAACGAGGCTAAGCGCAAGGCTTACACACATTATGTATTTGCTAAATATGGCTACAATAAAGGCGAAGCTCGCAACATGATAGTAGGTTATAATGTTGACGATGATGGTTTTGCAGTAAATAAGGATGGTAGTACATTTTATCATACTTATACTGACGACAATGGCGTACAACATAAGGTAGCTGAGCGTAGTCCAGGTGAGTTTCTAAAGTACCATCCGGATTGGCTAAAACCAATTGCCTACAACAAAACTGATAGTAAGGGCAACGTGTATTATGATGCTGTAGACCAAAAGGGTCAATTTATCGGTCGTGTATATAAGAATGATGGTGCCGCCATGAAAGAAATTTTCTCTGAATGGGATATGCCAATCAATGATCCAATTAACGGTCTATACGGCATTCTTTCTGGTGTATATGAGGGCGATTATGCCAAATATGGTCTAAAGAACGTTGGTCTGGCTCAGTTTAGCACTACTCTTAACCGTGCAACTTTGAAAGCTAACTTTAAGGAAAAGGCCGCCTTTGCTGGACCAATGTATGCTACATCTGTTGGCCAACGCTATATCAAAGATATGGTTCATCTTAATATTGCCCGCTTGGACAACTTAACCAAGACCGCCAAGCCAAGTGGATTTAACACGCAAGACGCCGCCGAGCTTAATCAGTTGAAAATGTTGATGGACCCGGCCAACTGGGATTGGATGCTATTTGACGAAGCATCTCTCAGAAGCTTTAAGAACGTTAATGGCAAACCAATGAAAGGTACCCGTTATATTACAGATGTAGATGGAAGCGTTCATACTGAATCTGTAGCGCCAGATCAGGCTACTTTTGACGAACTAAGAAATACGGTAATCAATAAATATCTTCTTCCAGCTGCACCAAAATTCGCCTCTATGATGTCCCGTATGACCAATGGCATTATTGACAACCAAAAACCAGGCGCACAGGAGAACTGGGGTGGACTCTTGGACGCAATGGAAAAATGGAACGATCCAGAGTGGCAAAAGAAATATCCTATGCTAAAGAACCCATTTGCCAAACAGGTTAATGATACTATTGCTCGTGCCCGCCAAGTACGACATCGTATTGCGCCAAGTGATGATAGTCTAAATAAGCCATCTCCAGAATTGCGCAAACGCATGGCTGATTCAGAGCAAAAGGCTAACAGCGGTATAGATGGTAGTAATACGCCAAAAATAAACAAGACTGGAAATAAACGCCAAAAATTTGAACGTAGCGAACATTACACGCTAACAGAAGAAGATAAGCGTGTTGACCGTGAATATGAGCAAGATGAGCAAAATTCCGGCTTAACTGTAGATAATAACAGTCCTGATTATGCAGACGACAATTATATCCAAAGGGATTTGGATAGCAGCAATCACATTATCAAAATAGACCAAATGGTTATAGAGAGTAATGGCATCCCGGAATACTTCTTTGAGGAAGCAAGAGAGTATCTAGATAATGCAGTTATGGACGACCCTCGCTTTAGCAACGTAATTGAGCAGTTTGAAGAATTTGTCAGCTTTAACGGCCAAGACGCAACACTTACCGTGGAAGATTTTGCAAGGGAACTTAAGGATTTGATTACTTGCTATACTTACGAAGAATAATTACTTGATTATCTCGTAATTTCTTGCCTTTTATGCTAAAATAATATTATATGGCGCAATACAAGGTCCCACAAGATGTTGAGGCCGATGATAAACTGCTCGGCCCATTCACCTTCCGCCAGTTCGTATATCTTATGATTATGGGTGGCTTTATTGGTGTTGCTTTTGCACTATTTAATATATTCCCACTTTTTGCTTTGTTAGCTGTTCCATTCATTATCTTCTTTGCGGTATTAGCTCTACCTATCAAAAAAGATCAGCCGATGGAAACTTATCTTGCAGCTGTCATTTCTTTCCATCTCAAACCAAACAAGCGTTTTTGGGTACCAGGGCAAAGAGAGTCTACTATAGAAATTACCGCCCCCAAGAAAGTGGATACACCTCGTGCTCGTGAAATCACCCAAGAAGAAGCCGGCAACCGCCTATCATTCTTGGCAAACGTCGTAGACACAGAGGGCTACGCCGTAAAAGGCGATATCAACAACGCGCCGATGCGTGCTCAATTCTTAGCAGAAGCAAATAATGCACCAGATATTTTAGATACTAGTTCATCACCAATTATCAATCAAATGTTGGCCAAACAGCAAAATTCCAGACATCAAGAATTAGTTCAGCAAATGCGACAAGTTATCAAAAATACAGAGGAGGCTTCTGGAGAAAACAGCTATTTCTCTACCGCACAAGCTATCAATCCAGCAGCTATGGCTCCACAGCCAACTCGCTACCCCTACAATCAGCAAACTTATCAACCAATTGCGCCAAATCCAACGCAACCAGTTAATCCAAATGTCCAATCTCAACTTCGTAACCTAGCCAACAATACAGAGTATTCAGTAGAGACAATTTCTAAAGAAGCTAATAGAATTGAGCATCAAAACATCTAAGGAGAGAGTATGAACCCACAACAACCAACACAAAATCCCGCTATTCAGGCCGCACCACAGGCACCACCTATGCCACCACAGCAGATGGCAATGCCACCAATGCCGCCACAAATGCCACCGCAGCAACTTGCTCAACCAGTCACTCAGCCAGCTACACAACCAGCCGGGCCAAACCCTATTACGGCCACAGCTCCTAGTGGGCAGCCAGCTTCTCCTATTAACAATGCTCAAATCAATACAAAAGCAAGCCAAGCCACAACCCAAACAGAAGACCCCCTCTCCACTCAATCTACATTACTAATCTCTGAGCTTAGAGATGGCTTGGTAATTATGAAAGATGGATCTTTCCGCGCTGTAGTAGCCTGTCAATCTATCAACTTTGACTTGATGTCAGAGTCAGAAAGGGAAGCAGTAGAGTATTCATACCAAAATTTCCTAAACTCTTTGCATTTTACTACTCAAATTTTAATCCGCTCACAGCGTGTTGATATTGGTCCTTATCTAGAGCGTCTAACAGAAATACGCAAGAATAATGATAATATGCTTCTTGGTGTCTTGATGGATGATTATATTAATTTTATAGATATTTTATCCCAAGAAGCTAATATCATGGACAAATCATTCTTTATTGTGATTCCATATTATGTGTCTGATGAGGCAGAAAAAGTTTTAACTCAAACTCGCAATTTCTTCTCTGGTATTTCTCAGAAAAAACAGGCCGAGGTAACCAAAATAGATCGTGCTACCTACGATAAGGCTATCACTGAGATAAACAACCGTGTAGAATCTGTAATTTCTGGTCTATTCCAAATTGGTATCCATTCTGTTCGCCTTAATACTAGAGAGCTAGGAGCATTATATTACAACTTTAACAATCCAGATACGGCCGTCCGTGAGCCATTGGGTGATTTTTCTAAACTCGCTACAACTTATGTAAGAAAAGGAGATAATAATGCTAGGTAGTAAGAAAAAACAAGCAACTCAGCCTGGTTTATCTGCGGCACAAATCGCTGCGCAAGCCCAAGCCATGGAAGAGGCAGAAATCCAAAAAGCTTTTGAGCAAGGTATTACCACTTTGCGTGATTTAATTTCTCCGTCTTCTATAGAGATTCATTCTGATTATTTTAGGTTGGGCACTAAATATGGCCGCACGCTTTATGTTTATGGTTATCCACGCTCTCTTTATACTGGTTGGCTTTCTCCACTCATTAATATAGATGAGGTACTTGATGTATCTATGTATATTTATCCAGTAGACACTACCGTTGTTATGAAGAACCTTCAGAAAAAAGTAACCCAACTAGAAGCCTCCATCAATGTCAATAGCGAGAAGGGTAAAGTTCGCGACCCAGAGCTAGAAGCAGCCATTGGCGATGCCGAAGAGCTTCGTGACCAATTGCAGGTAGGTGCCGAGAAATTCTTCCGATTTGGTCTATATGTCACACTTTGGGCCGATTCATTAGAAGAACTTGGTTTTGTCCAGAGAAAGATAGAGACATTATTTGGTCAGCAGATGGTCTTTTCTAAGGTTGCGTCATCTCAACAAGAGCAGGGCATGAACTCCGTAATGCCTCAGTGCACAGACCAATTATTAATTCGTCGCAATATGAACACTGGTGCCATCTCTACTTCTTTCCCATTCACTTCTGCGGACCTTACTCAAGAAAAAGGTATTTTGTATGGTATTAATATGCACAACAATGGCTTAGTAATCTTTGACCGTTTCTCCTTAGAAAATGCCAATATGGTAGTATTTGCTAAGTCTGGTGCTGGTAAATCATTTACCGTAAAACTAGAAGCTTTGCGTTCTATGATGGTTGGCTCGGAGGTAATAATCATTGATCCAGAGAATGAGTACCAAAGACTATGTGATGCCGTAGGTGGTTCCTATATCCGCCTCAGCCTAAACTCTGATGTCCGCATTAATCCATTTGACTTACCAAAAGTCATAGATGCCGAGGATGCCAACGATGCATTACGCGCCAATCTAGTTACATTGCATGGACTTTTCCGTTTAATGTTAGGTGGCGCCGCACAACAGGCATCTGGTAGCGCAGGAATGCCAGTGGCTCCCGCTCTTACCCCTAACGAGGAGGCGGATCTTGACCAGGCTTTGATAGACACTTACGCACGCGCTGGTATTACATCTGATGTATTAACTCATCAATCTACACCACCTACCATTTCTAACCTTTACGATACTCTGCTACACATGGGTGGTACTGGCCCGCAACTTGCACAGCGTTTGCGCAAATATACAACTGGAACATTTGCCGGCATATTCTCACAACAATCCAATGTTGATATTAATAACCAAATGGTAGTATTTAACATCCGCGATCTAGAAGATGAGTTGCGTCCAGTAGCAATGTATATTGTTTTGTCACACATCTGGAATGTAGTGCGTGCACAACAAAAACGACGCATCCTTATTGTAGATGAGGCTTGGCAGCTAATGAAATATGACGATTCTGCCAATTTCTTGTTCTCCCTTGCAAAGCGCGCCCGTAAATATTACCTAGGTCTAACCACTATCACGCAGGATGTGGAAGATTTTATGTCCTCCAAGATGGGTCGTGCTATTGTAGCCAACTCTTCTATGCAGATATTGCTAAAACAATCTAGCTCCGCAGTAGATGTTTTATCGGATGTGTTCAAACTTACTAGCGAAGAGAAAAAGCGTCTAACTAATTTCCCTGTAGGTCAAGGTCTGTTCTTTGCTGGACAGAACCACGTACATATTCAGGTGATTGCATCGGAAACAGAAGAAAGTCTTATTACAACCAATCCAACGCAACAACCACAACCACCAGCCAAATAGCACTATAGTATTACCCTTGATTATTGTAGATTTTTGAGCTAGATTATGTTATAATTATATTGTTATGGCAGGTCAAAAAAATTATTTCGGTAAGGGTAGTATTAGCCCTAATCTTCCTGGTGTAAAAAAACCAGAAAATCCTGCCGATCCTATCGTTGCTGCACGTAATTCTTTACTTTCTGCCGAGTCTAATGCCGAAAAAGACTCACCTACGCAAGAAACTCCAACTACTCTAGAGCGTACTGCTAGAAAAGTCGCTTCGCTTTATACTGGCGGAAAGTCAGAAAAAATAGTTAGAGCTGCGGATAGATTAGGAAATGGTACTTCTAACTCTAATAAGAAATTAGTCTCTAAACTACTCAAATCCGCACCAGCGCTATTAATTGGCCTGGTACTGCTTGGCGGAATGTTCTTAATCTTTGGTTCCTCTTCTTTCTTAGGACCACATCTAGAATCGCTCTTTACAGAAGCGACTAATACTGAGTACACCGCATATACTCTTCGTAGCAACGAAATCTTTAAGGAAATACTGGCTGGCAAGATAGAAATGACTGATTATCTTCGCCAGCGCCTAGAAAACGAGGGAATCAAAGTAAATGGTAATTCTCTTGAATATAACGGCATTACTATCACGGCTGATAATTTTGACTCTGTCTACAATGGCAATGTGTATTTTCGTGATGCATTGACTTACGCTAGGCGTGGTAGAGTTGCCACTTTCTTTGATTCAACAGCTCAAAAATTTTACCAAAAGCTAGGTATATCAAGAGATGTATTCCACGATTATGCCGTTAGCGGCGACCAAGCCAAAGACGATGCCGAATACAACAATAAAATGAAGTTTTATTTTGGTGGAGATTCTAGCATGACAATAGACACAGCATCAGAAGAAACATCTACCGATGAAAATGGCAATGAAATAACCGCAATAGTACCAACCGGGCCAGCTGTAACTTCTGGCAGTATTCATGACGGAAACTCAGAAGAACGCGCCAAAGCCTACTTAAATTCCATTGGCGATAAAGTGGCCGCAGAAACGCCTGGTTGTGCAGCCCTAGAAATAGGCAATATGATTGCTACTGCAATAGCTTCTAATGAACGTTATAATTCTGCACATGATTATATGACTAAGATGGAAAGCCTTAGTAAGTCACGCGAGGGCGAGGGGGACAACTCGGCTGCGCACTCTGTATTAAATTGGTTCACTAGGACGGAGTCCTCTACAGTTTATAATAATATTACTGGGGAAAAGACCACAGTTACTGGCTCACCACTAGAGGCAGAAGGGATGCGCGTGGTATTAGGTGGACTTACTGCAAACCGTAATAACGCCAAAAAATATTCGCTAGAGAGATCGTATGAATCCACCAATCAAAGCCTATTAAATGCTGGCCTTGCTACAACCGTTTGTAATGCCGAACGAGCGACCGGAACATTAGTTAGTCTTTCTACGCTCGCTGTCCCAGGCGGAGCGTTAGTTAAGGCCACCATTGGGATACTACTAAACGTAGGTATTGAGTTTGGTGTCAAAATCGCCGCTAGCTCAGTATTATCGTTATTAGTCCCAACCATTGCTGACGTAATGTATTCCAATCCATTTGAAAACGCTGTTGGAATTTCTGGCGGAGAGTATTTTACGGAAGGGGCATCAAACATTAACATGCTAGCCGCCCAACAAAACTCTGGTGCTACTGGAGCAAGCAAAGAAAAAATACTTGCATATAATCGTGCAAATGTAGAAATAATTGCACAAGAAGCAGAACGCGAAAGAGAACTATATAGTCCTTTTGATGCTTCTAACCATAATACCTTTCTTGGCACCATTATAGGCTCACTATTACCTATTGCATCGTCCATCAAAAGCTTCTCGCCATTATCCACCATCTCTGGTTTGGGTTCTGCTACCAGTAATTCTATTGCCTCCCTTAGTCCCGTATACGCTGCTGGGGAAAACACCTCACTTATGACAAACTTTGGCGACTATTGTGACAAAATTAAAGAAGTAGGTGCTAATGGAAATATTTATTGCACAATGGCGGTTATACATGACCTTTCTACTATTAATACGCCAGAAGACGATGCAAAATATCGCAGCGTAATAAATCAGAGCGTAGAGATAATAGACGGCAAAGAAGTAGTTAAAGAAGGCTCTCCGCTTTCGCATTTTATTTCTTATTGGATGGGTAGATATTCTATGCCTGGTGTATACGATGCAAATATTGCAAGTGCTTGCGAGCAAGGTTCCATCCGTGTACCAATTCTTAGCAATATTGTACAGATGGTTAATTCAATCAGTAGCGATTACTGTAAAAGTGTAGCTGATGGCTCGCGTTTTATGAACACTCCAGACAATCCAGCTTGGGAGGAAACAGAAAAGTGGCACCAATTATACGTTTTATCAGCTCGTATTAAGCGTAATTTAGGCTTGTACGGCGACGATGATGATCCTGTTACAGCATATCAATCACAATACGAGATTAACCATCCATTAGATAATTCTCGCGCTGGGTACTTGGCTAGAATTAGTGGACTTAAAAAAGAAGATGCTGAAGGGATAATTGCGGTGTCTGATTACTTCCAAAAAATAGCACAGTATGATTCTTCTAGTAGATATGATTTTACTTATTCCTCAGAAAAAAGGCAGTATATTATTGATGAGCTAGCAGACAAAAACATGGTCAGTGATGGAATGACTGTTATTTTAGTAAAAGAAACTGTGTACGAACATCAAAATCAAGGAGTTACCGCATGAAAAAATTACTAGCTAAAATAAGCATACTCTTAGTAACTACAGCAATAACACTATTCCCAGCTACTAACGTGATGGCGGCAAGAGATTCTGCTTTTGAAAAACTATTAGATTATTTAGACAAAAATGGTATTTTTTACCACAATCCAAGGGGTTTTGCCGATAGTTGTATGAGTGCAATCGGAAGTTATGACGGTGTGGCCTCTGCTGGGCTTTCCGACCTAAATGCCGCATTTGTAGACCAGTACCACGATATAGCGGCACAGCTAGGTAGTGAACATGGTATTCCTTGGGAAGCTGTGATGGCGCAGGGAATTATAGAGTCTGCCTCTGGAACCAGTCGTTTTGCAAAAGAACGATACAATTTCTTTGGAATTGGAGCAGTAGATAGCAATCCAAACAATGCACATAGCTTTTCTTCTGCAGCAGACGGTTGGAAAGGGTATTTTGAATTTATCAGCAACAATTCCCGCTACCGCAATCATGGCACATTTAATTATCCTGGAGATCCTTATGGTTATATTCAAGCTATTAAGGCGGCAGGCTATGCCACCGCAGAAAACTATGTAGAGGCAGTATCTAGAGTAATTAAGGCTGTCCAAAATCGTGCGGCAGAGAAAGGCTGGCAATCATCTGCAGAGATTGCAAAAACTAGTGGCAGCTCAGTAACTGGAGGCGCAAATATCTGTGTAGCTAGCGCAGAAGGAAATGGCAATCTCAACGCTACTGCACTTTCGCTCTCTTGGGATGACCGTTCTCATTCGTTAAACGATCCAAATCCCGCTTATAGGCAAGCTCTTGCTGCTTCAGGATTAAACACATACGGAGATGAATTTGTTCAAATTGGGGCTAGTTGCGATGCTTTTGTAGCCACTGTACTTCGTTTTTCTGGCATAGATAGAGACGTGCCATGTTGTGGTACCAGTGTGATGATGAATTACTTTGCATCACATCCAGAAAAATACATAGAAATTCCAAACATTGGCAATCCATCTAATTTACAAGGCGGCGACATCCGTATCAAAAATGGCCATGTAGAAATGTATGTAGTAGACGAAAACGGTAATGGCCGCATTGCTTCAGCTTCTCTTAGAAATCGCACGGCCGATCATGCAATCGGTTATTACGCTGATTCATCTTATAAAATATATAGAGTAAGGAGCTAATGAAAAAATCTTTAAAATACATAATAATTGGCCTAGCCGGCATATTGTTTGCATCTATGACATTACTTTTGATTAGTAATAGCGACAAAACAAGCGTGGAGATACGCGTTGCTCCTGCTGACGCCAAAATTCTTATTGATGGAAAAGAATATAAAAATGGCACATATCAATTACCAATTGGCGAAAAACAAATTCACATAGAATTTGGGAATGATTTTGTATCCCAAGACTATTCAATCAATATACCAAAATCAAATGAGCCATATAAATTATATAACTATCTAGTTCAAAGAGATGGTTCTACCTCTTGGTATGATACACATGAGAGTGACGCAATTTTACTAAATACAATTGGCGATTATCTTGCCGGCAAGCAGGCCGAGCAATACTTAAATAATTATCCTATCATAAATAAATTACCAATTATCGTAGCACAATATGATAAGGAATATAATTATACAGAATACCGCATAGATGGCGGCAAATTTGAGCAGTGCAAAGCCGATTTTTGTCTCAAAATCACAGATACTACTGGTGGCAACTTGGAGGCCGCTAAGCAAAAGATTACAAATCTAGGCTATAACTTATCTGACTTTGAAATCATTTATGAATATAAGCCCATCAAACAACTCTAGGGCCGCTTTGTTTTTAGCATAAACTTTGTTATAATATATCTAATATGGGTCAGAGAAAAAAGAGCCTTATTCGGATTATTTGTTTAATTTTTGCAAGTGTTTTTATGCTTTGTGGAGCCAAAAAAGCATCCGCCAATACCTTAGCTGATACCTGGTCTAGTATTGTAAAAAATTCTAATATCTTTTTTTGGAACCCTAACGAACGTGGTTGGGGAGAAGATTGTTCGGACTTTGGCGAAGATCCATATAATCCAACTGACCCTACCAACCCTAGCGACCCCACTGAGCCAAGCCCAGACCAACCAGATCCTCCGCAGGGAAGTGATTATTGGGATGGACACTGTAGTAGTATAGGTACATATATTCGTAATGGTAGAATGGAGAAGTTCTTCCAAGATATTTATACTGTATCTAAATCTAATGGGCTACCTTGGGAGGCCATGATGGCACAAATGATTCAAGAAAGTGGGCTAGGAGCACACGAAGCATGCCCATATAATCCACTTGGTCTTAAATCATTTACAGCATATCCCCCAGCTTGTGACTCAAGAAAACATGCTACATTTAAAAGCTACCAAGAGGCGTTTCAGTATTATGTAGATAGTATTATTAGAGTTCGTGAAGCAAAGGGTAAATATCCTAACAACCCCTATGCATATGTTGTATACCTTCAAACAGAACCAAACAAATATGCCCAGGCAACAGATTATGTTAATAAAACCTCTGGAATAATCTGTGCTATCCAAAAATGGGCGCAATCTACTGGAAAGCCTACTTCATCCGTAACCTATGATAGATACAAAAAGAGTGATGGCACTACTCCTGGTACTAGTGACGAAAACCCAGCCGGTGACGATGGTGGCGAAGATGAAACTCCTGGCACTGACGAGCCTGTCCAAAGAGACGAAGATGGAACTTGCCCTGGCGACGATGAGCGTGAAGAGGATGACAATAAAAAGGAAGAGGAGGATGCAAAAGAAATTGAAGACGGTGGCTCTTCTTCCGATGCTGAAGCTATTATGAATAGATATCGTAGTATTCAGCCTCGTAACGTTAGCCAAAACCCATCACTAAAACAATTTAACATTAATAGCACTAATTCTTGTACAAGTGATTTAGAAAACTGTGTAGCATTTGTAAAATGGTATATTCATAATTACACATCTTCTCGTCCAACCTCTATTGGAAATGGTAGCCAGGTGGTAAACACGTTGATTAATAAGTATGGCTGGAAGAACGGTGGACATACTCCAAAAGTTGGCGCCGTATTTAGTACTGCTAGTGGTAGAACTATGTGTGGTTTAGTAAAATGCGGCCACACTGGTGTTGTGCTCGCTATTAACAATGACACGGTATATATTGGTGAGGCTGGTTGTAGTCAGCCTTTTAGTTGGACTGGAGTTCATCCTAAAACCATCAGTGCTATGAGTTCTAAATCATACACATACGCTTACCCACCTGGAGCATAAAAAGGAGTATTATGTTTAATAATATCAAAAATTTTATTAAATCAGAAAAGAAATTAGTTATTATAGCAATTATATTTCTTGTTTTAGTGGCTATTATAATTACTATTATTGGTTTTAATACTGGTGGAAAGTCGCTTAAAATTAATAATCTGTCTGATTATAAGAATAATATTCCAAATGATATCGCTCTAGATATACAATCGTCACTGTATAATGTAGTCAAGAAAAATACAGCCAATCCACCCACTAGTGGCGCTATGGTTCGTGAAGGAAGTTTCTTAGCTGAATATGATTCATACTCTAAAACAACTTATATTAGCTTCCTTGTAGATATCAAAAAAATACAACAATCATACCTTGTCCAATATGAAAAAGATTCAGAAAAGATTCTTAGTGGAAATGTTTCTAGTACATCCGTGGTGGTGTCATGTATTTATGAACCAGAGGACATAATATATAAAGATTTTAAATGTAAAGATGAGTTTAGTTATAATCCAGATGAGGATAATCCGTATCAATATATCGGTAACGCTATCCCATTCTCCCTACATTTAGAGTCTGATTATTATATCACAATCACACCAGGCGAGACTGAGTCAGATTTAGTATTAAATATTGATAAATGCGATACTTCTGGAGAAAAACAGTCTATCCAGAAGGTTAAAGAGTGGATAGAGTCATTATATATTAACCCTGATTTATTTACATATCATACAGTTTGTAAAACTGAATTCTCTAATGATTAATATTAACATTTCCTACACTAGTCAAAACCACTTGATGGTTTTTGAAATTTTCCACTAATCTTTTTTGTCGCATCTCATCCAGCTCAGAGAATACATCATCTAGTAGTACTATTGGTTTTTTATTAGTTTTAGAGTAAATAATATCCGCTTCAATAAATTTAAGAGCTAAAATAATACTTCTCACCTCACCACGCGAAGCACTACCATCCGCATCTACATTATTAAAAATAAATCTATAATCATCCTTATGAACTCCAAAATTTGTATGTCCTGTAAGTAAATCCCTCTCAAAATCCATATTAAGGAGTCTAAGATATTCACTTTCCGAAATATTACCTATATAACTATCATATCTAAAGACTACATTATCTAGATTTTTTGCTATTGATTGATAAGTCTGATTTAATGATTGATTTATTAAATCACTTATCTCTTTGCGTCCACGCTGAATTTCTACTCCATATTTGGCTAATATTACATCCCAAGAAAATAAATTATCAGGTGTAACATAATCTTGCTTTAATAATTCATTACGTTGCTTGAGTGCTTTATTATATCTTAAAAGAGCCGATGAATATCTTTCATTTAGCTGTGTAATAATCCTATCAAAATAATCCCTTCGCTTGGTTGGTGATGTAGCAATAATATGTAAATCTTCTGGTAAAAATAGTACTATTGGGTAACGGTTCTTTTTTGGCAATCTGGCAGTTTTTTTATCCTTACATAAAAACTCTTTTTTTCCACTACGATTATATACTACAACCACTTTTTCTCCTGAAGAAAAAATGGTTTCTATTCTGTAATAATCCGCATCCCTCTTGATTATATCTTTATCACTAGCTCTAAAGCTTTTACCTAGCAGGGAAATATATATTGCCTCTAATACTGATGTTTTTCCACATCCATTTTGGCCAAGTATAAGTGTGGTTTTTTTATTACAATCTAAAATATATTCTTCGTGACAACGAAAATTGTTTAGTTTAATAGATTTTAGGATTATATCTTTCATTCATTACATATCAAGTGGCATTACAATATGACGATAATTCTTACTATCAGCGTTCATAATCAAAATTGGTGGAACTCCATTATCCCCAAATTCAAACTTTACCTGTTCTTCATCACAGACACTTAAAGCTTCTAATAGATACCGTGAATCTACTTTTACATTACCACTTATTTTTATATCTGTATTAATCTCTGATTTATTTTCGCCAATTTCATTAGAGATGGATGATACGGAGAAAATACCTTTATCAGAGTCAGTTTCACACACAATTACACGATTAGATTCTCTTGCAAAAAGTCCAGCCATTTTAACAATACGGATAAGCTCTTCACGATCTAATACTAGTTTAATATTATTATCATCTGGAATTAATCTTTTATAATCTGGAAATGGACCATCTATTAACTTGGATATTATTTCTGTCTCACCAATCCTAAATCTTACCTGAGAATCATCAAACATAAATTCCACCTCTTCACTAACTTCTGGTATAGATCTAAGTACTTCCTGAAGTGATGCTTTTGGTACAATTGCCTTTACTTCACTCTCTACACCTGTAATATATTTACGTTCCGCCAGACGATATCCATCTGTGGCTGCTATATATAAATCATTTTCATAAGTATTAAAGTAAATACCAGTAAGTGCTGGACGTGTAGTATCGCCGCTTGCAGCTATAATTATTTGTTCTAGACCAGACTTAAATTCATCTGTTGGCATTTGATATGTGACGGATGATTTAGTATCTATCTCTGGAAGCTCCGGAAAATCATCCGCTGCAATCCCATTAATTACAGATGAGTATTTACCTGCGCTTATTTTAACCTTACTACCATCTTGGGTAATGGTAATTTTCTCTTTACTTGGGAGATTCTGGACAAATTCCGAAAGAAGGCGAGCTGGAACTGTTATAACTCCATCTTTAGCACTAATTACAGGTACAAAGTCAATAATAGCCATATCTAGGTTAGTAGTAATTAGGGATACTTTATTTTTTTCTACCCTAATTAAAACATTTGCAAGGATAGGCAAGGTAGATTTTGCTCCAACTGCAATACGACTCACTAAATTAAGTGCCTTTGATAATTTCTCTTGAGTAACCTCTATCTCCATAAATCCTCCTATATATTATTATAAATTATTTTATATTTTTTAGTAGTAATAGTATTAGGTACTGTGGAAACTGTGTAAAACAGACCAATAAACAGATTAAAACCGAACAAATGTGTGGTGGAAAAAGTATTGGAAAACATGCGAATTATTTTGTGGAAACCGAACACTTTCCACAAAATAAAAATATAACTACTAATAAATGTCAAATATGTGGAATAAAATCCACCGTTTTTCCACATAGTTTCATACTGGTTTTTACACAGAGTTTTTCGCAGATTATTCATATAATTTTTCCCGAATAGTAGAAATCTGATCGCGCAGCGTAAAATCAGTCTCTAAATCACTTTTAATTTTTTTAATTCCATGCATTGCAGTAGTGTGGTCTTTTAATCCAACCTCTAGCGCTGATTTAGTAGTACTATAACCTAGCTCTTCTGATATCAAAAACATCGCTACTTGCCTAGCATTTTTTATATTAAATACTCTGCTTTTACTACATAATTCTTCTGGTGTAATATTATAATATTTTGATACAACATCAATAATCTTCTTTGGGGTAATTAAGTTATTTTTTAATTTATTAGAACTGTTTAAGAAGCCATTTTTTATAATATTAAGTGGAGTAGTTTTCTTAAAGTCGGCATAAGTAATAATTTTACGGAATTCACCCTCTAGGTCACGAATACTCGTTTTGTTATTATTTGCGATAAATTCTATTGCTTCATCTTCTATTTCTATCCCTTCAAAATCTGCCTTAGCACGGAGGATAGCACAACGGTCTTCAAAATTTGGCATCTGAATATCATATGCACCAGCCCAAGATAGTCTAGTAGTTAATCTGGCGTCTAACTCTTTTAATTGCTCTGGCATACGATCACAGGTAATAATAATCTGTTTACCTTTTTGATACATATCATTAAAGATATCAAAAAATTGTGTTTGGCTAGCGTCTTTACCAATAATCATTTGGAAATCATCAATAATTAAAACATCTAAGCCGGTATATTTATTAAGGAAATCATCTATTTTTCGCTGCCTAATAGCTTTAACGAATTCAGAATAAAAGTGATTCATTGGGATATAGAGAATTTTTGAGCCCGGATTATTACGGAGCATTTCATTGCCAATTGCTTGAACTAAGTGGGTTTTACCTAAACCAGGTCCACCATAAATAAAGAAAGGGTTATATTTTTTACCCGGCTCCTTAATCATAGCCCAGGCAACAGATACAACAAAATCATTATTAGATGCTACAACAAAGTTTTGCATAGTATATTCTGGCTTTAATCCAGAAGAGAATAGATGTTGTTTAGAAGAAGATGCTAACTCTTTGGACTTGGAAGTTTTGATAGAGTCAAAAGAAATTTCCCTAGACCTAGGCTTAACAGTGGTGTGAGATGATATTACGTATTTAATATCTGTAAATACTACTGAGTTATGGGTGAGGGTGTCATGGATAATATTATTGTATTTTTCTTTGATATATTTTTGTTTAAAAACATTAGGCACTTCTATAATAGCAACACCATCAGTAATAGACAGAAGGCTCACATCTTTAAACCAAACATTAAAATCATTGTGTGGAATGAGTTGCTTTAACTCCTCAAGAACATTTTTCCACACATCAAACATAATTGGTCACCTCCTCAACCTTGACATTTATAATATAACTTTTCCTTGAATTCATTATACTAAACTTTGAAAGACTTTTCCACAACTTTTTACGTAAAAATTAGTTATGATATAATATTTTTTTCTAAAAACAGGGGTAGAGTTTTCCACAGAAAAAACGCGAAACCTTATTAAATTGTGGAAAACTACTTGGCTTTTGTGTAAAAAAATGCTATACTATAACAAAGTTTTAGAAAAATTAAAGTAATAAGTAATAAAAGGGAGTATTTGTATGCCAAAACGCACTTATCAACCACACGAGCGTCAGCGCAAAGTAGAGCATGGTTTTATGAAAAGAAATTCTACTAAAAATGGACAGAAAGTACTAAAACGTCGCCGCATTAAAGGACGTGCTCGCCTTACAGTATAAGAATTAAATCACCCCATCAAAAGGGGTGATTTTTTGTTGGTTTCTTGATATAATAAAGCTAATGTTTAGAGAGCAACATAAATTTATTCAAAGGTATTTTGCGATTGCAGAATTAAGCCCACTGCTCTTTATTTTTAATCTAATAACAGCATTTTTTTATAAAGCGGCGGATATTTGTATGCCTTTTGTAGCGGCTTTAATTATTAAGGCGCTAACAGAACAGAATGCCCATGAGGCATATCTATATATTGGTATATTTGCTGGTGTATATTTATTCTTTCGTCTAAGCCTATATATTAACTACAGAGCCTATAGTCATAACGTAAGTTATAGCTATTGTGCAATGCAAACCAAAGTATTTAATAAACTGCTCTCAGTTGACGGTGATTTTACTCGCAAAATTAGTAAAGGCCAGCTAATGAACACAATAAACTCTGACTTAATCGCTATCGGTGAGCTAAATGATGAAATATCAGAGTATATTGCTACTTTTTTCCAGATAGCGGCTATAGTGATAATATCTGCAATTTATTGCTGGCCAGTGACTATTATTATGTGTATATCTGCACTTTTATTTGTGAGAATTAGAGAAAAAAATGACCGTAAGTATAATCACTATTGGTGGAAGACTATGGCGGAAAATGATAACTATAGTAGCTTTTTGGGTCAAGTCTTGACCGGCTTGCAAGAGGTAAAAACTTTTAATATGCGATTAAAATTGCATGGATATCTAGATAAAATTCAAAATAGATATGACAAGAATTATGCTATCCAACGTAGTTATCTAACTGGACGCGATAATGATGTAAAATATGAATTTTATTTCTTTAGAGTACTAATAACAATTGTAATGATTTTCTTGATGATGCAAGGAAATTTAACGATAGACATCTTTGTATTAATGATTTCTTATAATAGTACACTACGTGACAGTGCTAAAGATTTAACTGATGCAACAGTGGATATTCGCTTGGCGGATGCATCAGTACAGCGTGTAGCAAGTATATTGAATTATCGCACAGGAAAACCAAGCGAATTTGGAAATGTTAACCTAGATAGGCTAGAAGGTTCTTTGCAGTTTAAAAATGTATCACTATCTCTTAATCACCACCAAATATTAAAAAATCTTAATTTCAAAATTAAACCACATGAATTTGTCGCAATTGTGGGGTATCCTGGTTCTGGCAAAACAAAACTTTTTGATTTGATTCTTAGGATAAATAAACCAACTAAAGGTAAAATCCTATTGGATGGGATTAATATAAACGAGTTTTCCAAGGATATTTATACGTCAAATGTAGCAGTGGCAAACCAAACACCTTTTATCTTTAATACTAGTATTAGAAAAAACCTGAGTTTTGTGGATAGTAATATAAAAAATCAAATCAAAGCGTGTAAAACTGCTGGAATTCACGATTTTATTGAGACTCTACCAATGGGCTACAATACTATCTTACGAGAAAACGCCACTAATATTTCTGGTGGCCAAAAACAAATGATCTCTATTGCTAGGACTTTGTTGACCAATTCGGAAGTATTATTATTGGACGATGTTACAACCTCGCTAGATCCAGATACGGCAGAGCTGATACCAAGATTAATTAAGAATATTCGTGGTACTCATACAGTGATAATGATTACCAAAAAACCAGAGCTTATGAAAATTGCCGACCGAATAATAGTTTTGGATAAAGGTAGAATATCTGATATAGGTACTCATCAAAATCTCTTGAAACGTAGTAAATTGTACTGCTCGCTTCAGGCAATTAAGTCTAGCATGGGGGGTGGAGTATGAGATATTATTATAGATTGCTAAAAAAATTCTTTTCTTTGGGCGCTACCGACAAACGCTTAATGCGGAAACTCTTAATTACAGCAATTATTAGAACAGCATCACATCTTTTAGTTCCTTGTGCTGCAGCAATGATAGTAGATTCAGCCACAGATGGAAATTACATGCTAGCATTAGTGGACACTGGTCTTTTTGCAGTTTGTGCTAATATGTATACATTTTTCCATCACCTAAATTACAAAGCATATGCTGAGAATTCGGCTTATATCCACGATGATTTGCAACGTAAAATCTTAGACAAAGTAATTACATTTAATCAAGATTTTACCAAAAATATATCCCAGGCAGAGATAATTAATACTGCATTTGAGGATGTAACAATGAATCAAAGAATCCCAGATTATTTCTTTGATTTAATTACAAATTTTATAAGTATTATTGCTGACGTAGTGATTATGGTCTTTGTAGATCCATTAATTGGGGGAATTACATTTGGATTTACTATGTGTGCTATGGTGGTCTTTGTCTATCATATGAAACGACGTGATTATTTTACTACTCTCCATAGGGCTGAGCAGGATGATATTGCTGGGCTTTATAGCCAAATGATAGACGGTCATAAAGAGGTCCATAGTTTTAATATGGAAGATAGCCTAAAAACCGAGCTAGAAAAAAACAAGAAAGAATGGCGAAGAATGTTTTTCCGCAAGAGGCTTCATAGTGACTTGGGTGAATCTCTAACGCCGTTCCTACTTGGGATGGCAAAAGTGTCGGCATATTTTGTGGCGGCAGGATTAATTTTGAACGGTGAATATAATATTGCAACGCTAGTATTGATTATGGGCTACTTTGATAATATACAACAAAGTTATGACAGTGTAACGGATGTAATTTTAAATATCACAAAAAGCTCTGTAGCGATAGAAAGGGTGTATAAATTATTGAATTATAAGGCGCCACTAAAGCAAGTGTTTGGCAAGGATAATACTGATGATATAGCTGGAAAAGTTAGATTTGATAATGTGTCGTTTACTTATGGTAGGAAACCACAAATGCGCAAAGTTAGCTTTACGCTATACCCAGGTAGCTTGACTGGTATTGTAGGAAAATCTGGTTCTGGTAAGTCAACAATTTTTCGCCTATTACTAAGGTTGTATAAGCCTACAAAAGGCAAAATAACCATTGATGGAAAAAATATCCGTGATTATACAAAAGAAGTATACGCATCAAACGTTAGCATCGTAACACAAAAACCATTTGTGTTTGATATGACGATTCGTGAGAATCTTAATATGGTAGATTCTAACCAAGAGCATCAGATAGAGGCCTGTAAAATGGCTGGTATTCACGATGCAATTATGCGACTAGATAAGGGATATGATACTATACTGGTATCCGATGCTACAAACCTTTCTGCGGGACAAAAACAATTATTAGCACTTGCACGAACATTGCTCTCTAGGGCAGAGATACTGTTATTTGATGAGGTAACCTCTACACTGGATGCTGATACTACTAAACAGGTAGTAAAGGTTTTAAAAAATCTCAAAAAAGACCATACAGTTTTAGTTATTACACATAAACCGGAAATAATGCGACAAATGGATGAGTTGCTTGTCATAGACAAAGGAAGACTAGTTGGACGAGGAACACACAAAAATCTTCTGAACAATAATTATTACAAGTTGCTTCAAAAATAAGATATAATAATAAATAAGATGTTGTCAAAGAAATATAGGTTTCACTCACGTGGTGGAGTGCGATTTACATATAAACACGGCAAGACGATTCGCGGTGCTGTTATTTCTTTAGTCTATAATGATAATTCCAAGGGCTTTACTAGGTTTGCAGTCGTAGTATCAAAAAAGGTAGAAAAAACTGCCGTTGGGCGCAATAGGATTCGGCGCAGAATGTACGAAGCGATTAGACTAATCACTAAAGATAACGACAGATTTTCTAAACGAGATTATATTTTTGTAGTATACAAAAAAGATGTACTCACTATGGACTTTGAAGAGCTAAAAATTGCAGTCAATTCACTTTTAGAACAGAGTGTGATATAATAATCATATTATGTTTTGGTTAATTGATTTTATTGTTGTTAGACCTATCATTAATTTACTATTTATAATATATAGTCTTGTTGGTGATTTTGGTCTCACTATCATTATATTTACTATCATTGTTAAATTTGCCATGTGGCCACTAGTCAAGCGTCAACTACAACAGACTAAGCTAATGCGCAAGATTCAGCCAGAGCTAAATCAAATCAAGAAGAATTGTAAAGGAAACCGTCAAATGGAATCTCTCCAAATGATGGATTTATATAAGAGAAACAATATTAAACCATTTAGGACACTCCTTACAACTATTATTCAATTACCAATTTTCTTAGCACTTTTTATGGCTATTTCTGTAATGGTAAATCCACGCCCATCTGCCGATACCTGCGGTTATACAAATGTATCTAACTGTGCATATGGCCCAGTTAGCTCTATGGATAGAGTCAAAGATATTATTAGTATGCAAAATCATTATTTTGAACAAAAAGATGCTGGCGAGGAAGTATCATACGACTTTGAGCCAAAACTATTCGGAGTAGTAGATTTAGCAGTTCGCCCGGCAGATATTTTTGGCGGGAGTTTTTCTATTAGCGAGCTGATAGTATTCTTATTTGCAATTGGTGCAGCAGCTTTGCAATATGTTGCTACGCGTCAACAATCTCCATCTGGCAAAAGTAAAAAATCTAAGTCCTTCCGCCAGTTAATGAAAGAGGCCGCCACAAACGATGGCAACAGCCAGCCAGATCAGTCAGAAATTAATGAGCTAGCTACTAGACAGATGTCAGTTATGATGCCCATTATGATGTTCTTTATTATGTTTTATCTACCTGGCGCACTAGTGTTTTATTATATTTTGTCTAGTGGCGTTATGGTATTACAACAGCGTCATGCACTCAAACAGACTGAGGAAGAAATGGAGCAGGCAACTGACAAAGCTATCCTAAAAGAGCTCCGCAAAGTTAAAGAAGCTGAAGTGGTGGAAAATAAAAAAACAGGAACAAAAATTACCCGTATCTCCGCAAAAGATTCTAAAAAGAAAAGGAGAAAATAACAATGGATAAAGATGAATCAGTACGCTTTGCAACAAAGTATCTAGAAGATTTATTAAGTTTTTTTGGTATTAATGTAGCAGTGGACTCTACTATGGATGATGAGGTAATTCAGCTTTCTGTTCCATCTACATCTCTAAATTCACTTCTAATTGGTCGCAATGCTGATAATTTGCGTGCGCTCCAATACATAGTGTCTCAAGCACTAATAGCTAAGAATGCAGAGATTACACGCGTAAATGTAGACGTAGCTGATTATAAGCGTCAGAGAGCAGACCGCATTGCAGAAAAAGCCGAAGGTTGGATTAAAAAAGTTCGTGAAACTGGCGAGCCAATGCGACTAGATTTATCCCCAGCTGATAGACGCGTAGTTCATAAATTGGCTGAAGATTATTCTGATATTACTACACACTCAGAAGGTGAGGGAAGAGAAAGACAATTGGTGATTGAGAAGGTTGCGGAATAACATTTGGTCTTCCCATCCCAAATAATTCTCACTACGGTAATTTTAAGTCATCTTGGTTACAGCCTCGTCAAAAATAGCTCGTAATTCCTTATGTAAAGAAATAGCTTCGCTTCTTCACATAAGGTAATTACTCATATTTTTGACAGA
>JAFRAV010000002.1 GCA_017405225.1 Candidatus Saccharimonadota bacterium
CTCCATCCTGATTATCGCCATAGCCATACTGGGTGAAGAGGTAGGACCAGGATTTGGAGGCATCATAATAGTCACCGGCTGTGCCGCTGTATGGCAATTGCCATCCAGCTGGACAGAAGGTATCTGGACTATTACTATTAGTTACCACCTGTACTATTATAAAAAATGAGAATCAAAAAAGTTTCAATGATATAATTACAGAAATGAAATTGTACGTAGTTCGTCACGGAGAAACCGATAGTAATGTAAAGGGAATTGTTTCTGGTGTACAAGATGAGGGGATTAACAAGAATGGTATTAAACAAGCTCAGGCGATTAATCAAAAATTAGAAGGTGTAAAATTTGTGGCTGTTTACGTGTCGCCTATGGCCAGAGCTGTGGAGACCGCGGAAATTGTTGTGCCGGAATACAAATATAATGTTGATAGTAGAATTTCCGAGCGAGAACTGGGTGATTTGAAGGGTTATGCTATAAGCGAGTTGTGGAAAAACCCACTGTGGAATTCGTTAGATGTGTGTCGTACTCCAGAAGGTGCGGAAACTTTTTTGGCTGGATATCAGAGAGTAAAAGATTTTATGGGCGAACTAAAGAAAAAATATCGCAAAGATGACAAAATCTTGATAGTGACGCACAGTTTTGTTTCACGTTGTATTTGGAGTGTAGCCACTGGCATTATGGATATGGAAGTGCACAAATCTTTTGTGCACAAGAATGATGAGGTAAAAGTATTTGAATGGTGATGTGTGATGAGGGCGATAGGAAATAGGTGACAGGAAGCATTATTTTGCTACGCAAAATAATGGTGTCGGGCGTCACCTCAGAAGATAACAAACCAGTTTGTTATCTTCACTCGGTTCCTACGACGTCCGAACCTACGGTTCGGCTTCCTGTCTGCAAAGACTATATCAATAAAAAAAGAAACCCCTTTGGGGTTTATTTTTTATTGATGGTCGGGGCGACAGGACTCGAACCTGCGACCTCACGGTCCCAAACCGCGTGCGCTACCAACTGTGCTACGCCCCGAGCTTGCTCCATTATAGCATTACTTCTCTGTTTTTTCAAGCTCCAGAGCAACAATTTTGCCATTTATTACATCAGAAATAATCACATAGTCTAAAAAAGTGTCTGATAAATCATAATCGTCGTAAGAATTTGCCAAAGAATTATTATATGTAATTAGCCATATTTTATTATTATTTAGTGCTTCGTTTAGATTGTCTTTATTCTGACAGAGCACTGGATGGTCAGGTTGATTGTAATACTTTGCGCTATCACAATCTAATCCATCACTTAGTATGATTGGTTCGTTTTGGGTGGAGATTTCTTGGATAGCTGGAACTAATTTCGTAATTGAATTGTACGGCTTAAATGGGTTTTGTACAATTGAGCTATAAATAAGAATAAACGCAACAAGCAGAATCAAAGGAACTATAATATGGAAGAGAAAGGTTTTTGCACTTTTTTTCATTGATAGATATTATACTTTTTTTATGTTAAAATACAAGGTAGTTTTAATCAGAGTGTAATATGGTTAGTATCAGGGTGTAGCGCAGTTGGTAGCGCGCAGCGTTCGGGACGCTGAGGTCGTCGGTTCAAATCCGATCACCCTGACCATTTTTGTCCCCTAATATGCTATAATAATGATATGTCAAAAAAGATTTCTAATATTGTCATAATGTCTGTAGTATTTGTTGTGTGCCTCGCTCTGAGCGCATTAGCTTGCAATAACAAAACAGTCAGTGCTATGTCTAGCGAGAAGTCTGGTGCCATATCACAGCATTGCGCTACAATTAAACAGTCGCTCAAGTCATTACAGAAGACCGATGCTCGTAGCCGCTCGTATTTAGGCTCAATATACGAGACAATTATTACTAAATTTATTGCCCCAATGAATTTACGTCTAATTGATTCTGGACAGCCAAATGCCAATCTTACGGATTTACATTCGGTTATTTTGAATGTCAGAAAAGAGTTTACTCAAAATTATACTAGCTACAGTCAAGCACTAGAAGACCTATTAGCCACCAACTGTCAGACGGACCCAGAGGGATTTTATCAGAAATTAATTGACACGCGTCAAAAAAGAGCTGAGGTATCTAGCCTTACCACTAGCCTTAGAAATCTCTTTTCAGAATATCTAACAGGTGTACGTAGAATTAGAAACGAGTATGCATCTAGGTTGGAGGGAAGCGATGGGAAATAAAAATCTCTTGATTTTGGGAATTATATCTGTAGGCATAGCGATTATTACTACCACCGTTAGCTTGGTGATTTATCATAATTCAGGAGACATTTATTTGGACCGTTCACGCCCAGGTTATTTGCCAGACGAGTCTGAAGCACAGCCAAAAATAGAATCAAATTATTCTTTTGGAACGTCAGGCCAAATCAATCTAGAAGTATTAGACGAGTATATCAAATACTATGAAGAAAACGTGGATATGATAGATGATTTGGAAGCTCCATTTTCTAACACCCCACTTTCTGATGAAGCGCTTGGCATTCCATCTGGTGAGTAAAATTGTTAAAAATCCTCTTTACTTTTTGCTTTTGCAAGAATAAAATAGTTAGTAAAATTTAAGGAGGTAAAATGTCATTAGTAATTCGTGATGCTTCAGGCTGGGCAACTCATCGCATAGAACAATCAGCGAACGGAGTAGACCTTGTCGTTAGGAATCTCTCTACTGGGTGGGTAGAGGAGCGTATTACGAATGGGGTTTTCTCTGGGCAGTAGACAATTTTTTCTAAGGAAAAAGCTTTACCGTCTTGACAATAAGGGGTTTTTGTGATAAAATGGAGACATACCATATAAATGGGTTCTGTTTTCAATGTCAGAGAAGAAAGATAAATTACCAATAATTGGGCCATCGGCTCTAGTTTCTATTGGAAAAAGGGCTATAGATGTCCCAGCCAAGATAGATACTGGTGCAGAGGCATCGTCTATCTGGGCAAGCAAGATCCGCATAGATAAAGATGGCGTGCTAAAGTTTGCTCTTTTTGGTGAGGGCAGCCCTTTTTATAATGGTAAGATTTTTAAGAGAACAGAGTATAAAGCAATCGTAACTCGCTCGGCAATGGGACAAGAGCAAATTCGTTATAGAGTATATATGCCAGTTAAGATTAATGGCCGCAAGATTAGAGTGCTATTCTCGCTAGCAGATAGAAGTAAGAATAGTTTTCCAATCTTGATAGGAAAACGGACATTGCAAGGTAAGTTTGTAGTAGATGTCTCTCTGCCAGATATAGAATATAAACGAAAGCCCAAAGAAAAAGAGTATTCGCTAAAAGAATTTAAGAAAAATCCATACAAATTTCATAAAAAATATGTAAAAGGTCAATAAACTACAGAAAGGAGAACAAAATGAAAATTGCAATTTTATCAAACGGCAATGCCAACTATTCTACCAAACGCTTAGTAGAAGAGGCTGAAAAACATGGTCACAAAGCAAAAGTAATAAAGTATAAAAATTGTTACCTCTCCTTGGATGAGAAACATCCAAATGTTTACTATCATGGCAAAAAGCTAGAAGGCTACGATGCAATTATCCCTCGTATCTCTAATAATATGACTCGCTATGGTTGTGCGATTGTGCGTCAATTTGAGATGCAAGGACTTTGGACCATGTCTAGCTCCATTGCTATCACTCGCGCGCGTGACAAACTACGTGCAGCTCAGATTTTAACTAAAGCGGGTGTAGATACTCCTAAAACATTGGTTTCTCGTAACTCTGCGGATATTGATGATTTGCTTGAGCAAATTGGTTTACCAGTAATTATCAAGCTAGCCTCTGGCACGCACGGAAATGGTGTAGTTCTTGCTGAGACAAAGAAGGCTGCTAAGTCCGTACTTCAAGCATTTTATATTTATAACGAAGATGGTACTAACATCATTTTACAAGAATTTGTAGAAGAGTCTGCTGGCACTGATATCCGTGCGTTTGTAGTAGGTTCTAAGGTGGTAGCCAGCATGAAGCGCCAATCCGTGACAGACGATTTTCGTTCTAATTTGCACAAGGGCGGTGAAGGTACGCCAATTAAGCTAACTGATGAAGAAAAGAAAGTGGCAGTTCAGGCCGCAAAAGCGATGGGACTACATGTAGCTGGTGTAGATTTGATGCGTTCTAGCCGTGGCCCACTAGTGCTAGAAGTAAATGCTTCTCCTGGATTTGGTATAGAAAAAGTCACAGGTAGAAATGTGGCGGAAAAGATAATAGAGTATGTAGAGCATAATGCTACTCGCAAAAATTCCAAAGACAAAGTTGGTGCATAAAGATTGATTGGAGGTAGGAAATGGAAGATTTTTATAAGGTTTCAGCAGAAAAATTATCAATGAGCCTTAGGAATTTTCGTAGCATTATTCAGGCTAGAGGATGGAAGAATGCAAAATATACTAAAAGTATTGGGACTTGGACTTGTATCTCGGCTGAGCGAGCAGACGGTAAAGAAATTAGATTCTATTATGGTACCCCACCTACGATGTCTTATGGCGCAGGAATGCTATCAGATGATAAATATACCTCGTATATTTTAATGAAAGAAATCGGAATAAAACAGCCAGAGACTTTATGTGTAGATAACGATACGGACGAGGAAGTTATAATTAGGTTTATAGAAAAAAATGCGCCAGTAGTGATTAAGCCAATTGATGGTGCACACGGCCAAGATGTTTATACAGGTATAATGGATTGGGAGAATGCAAAATTACTAATAGAAAAAGTTTTCAAAAAGTCTTTTTCTGGCTTTGCGCTTATTCAAAAGCAACTAAAACCAAAATCTTATGAAACTCGTGTAATATGTATTGACTATAAATTTGTAAAAGCATTTGCCAGAATTCCAGCATGCGTGACAGGAGATGGAAAGCATAGTGTGCTGGAACTGATAGATATAGAAAATTCTACCAAGCGCACTGCACAGTACAAATCCAATTTGTCATATATTAACAAAGAAAATGCAGTAATGTATCTAAAGAAACAAGCATTAGATAATGGCTTAAGTGAAGATACGTTGCTTAGCAGTGTGCCTGACTCTGGTATAAAGGTCCAGGTAATTGGAATATGTAATACTGGGCAAGGTGGTACCATGGAGGATGTTTCTGATGTTTTTTCTCCAGAACTAAAAGATGTGGCAGAAAGAATTGCAAAGCACTTACATTTGCCACTAGTGGGTGTGGATTTCTTGGATGACAACGTAATTGAAGTTAACAAGGCTCCAGCACTCTATCATCCCGTAGATGGCGATGCCTCTACTGTCTGCATAGAAAAATTTGTAGACTACCTAGAGAAAATCCCAGCCTAGTGATATAATTGGCTTATGGTAATTATAGCCATATTGATCGCCTTGTTTGTATTGTTTTTCTTCGTGCGGCATCACGTGGGGCTGGCGCTTTTGGCAATTATTGCTGGCGTGTCCGTATATGAGATGTTTGGACATGATTTTGTAAACTGGGTGCATGGCTTTTTGAGTCAGGTGCCGGTAGATATCATTGGCTCGGTGATTTATGCTTTGCTAATATTTGTATTGCCAATACTTCTCTTTATGCGCTCTTCGCATGGAGGGCTGCACGGCCTGTTTCATATTGCAGAGGCGGCAGTAGTGGCAACCTTGCTCACGGTTTTGCTGATGCCAATAGTTACCAAGTATTGTGGATTTGACACAGTCTCGTCAGGTCTAGCTAAAACAGTAGAGCCGGTGCGTGGAATTATAGTCTTAGTGGGCGTGGGTTTAGCTTATTTTGATATTTTGCTTTCAAGAAGGGCCAAATAGTTGTTGTAAAAATTACAACAATAATTGGTAGATATAATAAGAAAACATACGGATTGTTGCTGCTAGTTTGAACTAAGAAAGATTTGTTATTTGCAAAAAAGCTGGCAATATTTATTTGATAGCGAATGACTATCTGAGCCAATCCACCAAATAATTGTGAAGCCATAGGGATAATAAACGCAAATAATCCTGTCAAAAATGTTAAATACATTGCGATGGAAATGGTTGGCAGTATTAGAATATTCGCTAAAACAGAAATAATTGAAACTTGCCCAAAGAAGAAAAGCAAAATTGGCGTGCAAGTAAGTGTTGTAGCGATAGACGAGAGTAAAGTATTAGATAAAAATCCAGGTTTTTTCTGGCCGTAAAAAATACGTGTAAGAATGGGCGACAAAATCATAATTCCAGAGAACGCAGCAAAAGATAAGAGCCAGGATAAATCAGTTAGATAAAATGGATTATAGATTAATGTTGCGGCAGCTACAATTATTATTAGCCGGGCGGGATGAATTTGATGTCCATAGTACCAAAGGAAAAGTGACAAGCCAGTGACTAAACTAGCGCGAATTATACTAGCAGATAAGCCAGTAATACCCAAAAATAGTAGCATCAGTAGTAAGGCTGTAAGTAAGCTAGCGAATCGTGAGATTTTGCCAAAAATTTTGCGCGAGGTGCCAACAAGTGTAGAAAGGTGTGCGCCAGAAGCTACAATGATATGAGTTAGGCCCACAGTTTGCAAGGTGTTCTGGAGATCTGAGTCTACACCAGTTTTTTGACCGAGCAAATATCCAATTCCTAGTCCTGCTTCGGTAGCAGGAATGTATTGCTTTACTCCATTAGCAAATATATTGCGAAATGTAAGAAAAATATCTCCTGGCTCTGGTCTGGCAATATTGATGATTTCTGAATTAAAAAGCGTAGCATAATAAGAACCAAAACTATCAGATACTTCTCCACGTAGAGTAATAATATCAGAGCGTTGAATATCTGCCTTGTAAACTTGCGAAAACAAATGGCCAGGAAGTAATTTAGCACTGCCATCAATTTGTAAGTCTACGAGGTCTATATTGTATTTGTCAGTTGACTTTTCTGGTTCGGCCGGATCTTTGGCTACTTTGCCAGTAATAGTTACTGTATGGCCAACAAGATTTTGGAAATATTCTTGAGCCATAAAATCTGGTCCGGCACGAGTGTCAATTAATAAGAAACTACTAATAAGAGTAAGTACTAGCATCCATGCTTTGGAAAACAATAATGCAACTATCAAAAGAAAAATAGAAAGAATTATCCATACTATAGAAGTAAAAATACGTGGACGAATAATTAGAACTATGACGCAGGAAATAATTACACCGATAGCAAAACAGAGGATTTGCCAAGAAGGGTGAAGATAAGTTGTTAAAAATGAACATTGAGAGCGGTTGTTCATGCAATAAGTATTAGCAAATGAGTATTTGTTATGCAAGCATGAGCGTTATAAAAAGCTGGTAAAAATAATTTATTAAGCTTATGCTTGCAAAAAATAATCTAGTCGTGCTAGGCTAAAATTAGGCTTCGCTAGTCACGGGATGGCTAGCCTGAATCTTGAGGATTTTGTCCGTGGGGCTTATGGTATAATAAATAGCAAAGGAGCAAAATCAATGGTAAAAAAATCTACCGAAAAAACATCAGACAAAACCGAAGAAAAAAGCAGTGGCAAGAGCCAAGCTCTAGATTTAGCGATTAGTCAAATTACAAAACAATTTGGTGATGGTTCTATCATGAAATTGGGTGAGGCTAAGAAGATTGATGTGGAACTATTACCATCTGGCTCACTTTCCCTAGATTTGGCACTTGGTGGAGGTTATCCAAAAGGTCGCATTATTGAAATCTATGGGCCGGAGTCTTCTGGTAAGACTACCTTAACATTGCACGCTATTGCAGAAATCCAAAAACAAGGTGGTCAGGCAGCGTTTATTGATGCTGAACACGCACTGGATCCGGCTTATGCAAAAAGAATTGGCGTAGATACATCTAATCTTTTGATTTCTCAGCCAGACAATGGTGAACAGGCTCTAGAAATTTGTGAGACACTTGTGCGCTCGGGCGCAGTAGATCTAATTGTGGTAGACTCTGTAGCAGCACTTGTTCCACAGGCTGAGATTGATGGTGATATGGGCGATGCACAGATGGGCTTGCAGGCTAGATTGATGTCTCAGGCTATGCGCAAACTCACTGGCATTATTAGCAAGTCTAAAGCCACTGTAATCTTTATTAACCAGATTCGCATGAAGATTGGTGTAATGTTTGGCAACCCAGAAACTACTACTGGTGGTAATGCATTGAAGTTCTATTCTTCTGTGCGCCTAGACATTCGCAGAATCGGTCAAATTAAAGATGGCGACCAAATTATTGGAAATCGCACCAAAGTCAAGATTGTTAAAAACAAGATTGCAGCACCATTTAAGGTAGCAGAGTTTGATATTATGTATAACGAGGGTATTAGTAAAGTTGGTGATATATTAGACCTTGCAATTAATCATGGCATTATAGAGAAATCTGGTGCCTTTATGAAATATAATGGTGAGACCATTGGGCAAGGTCGCGAAGCAGTCAAGAAAATCCTGACAGAAAATACTAAGTTACTAAACGAGATAGAGCAAAAAGTTAGAGATCACGCCATCGCTACTGCCGACGATTAAGGTTTTTGGATGGAAATCTATAGTTTAACTAATGACAGAAAATCATTAGAAGATAATAAAGAGGAAGGTGCAGAAGATAACTTGGTTGGCGCAACGTTTTTGATAACAAACATCAAACCAGCCATTAAAAATCAAAACAGAGTAAACATTTTTATTAATGGAAGATACGAGTTTTCTTTAGATATCGCACAAGTTGTTGATTTAAAAATCAAAGTAGGACGAAGAATAAGTGAGGCGGAGTTAGAAAAATATCGTGCGGCATCAGAATTTGGCTTGTTGTATCAAAGAACTTTGGAATGGGTATTAACTAGACCACATTCGGTGAGAGAAGCCAGAGAATATCTTATTCGCAAGAGAATAAAGCGGCTAAGTGATAATCAAATAATTGCTCGCAACAAAGACCGCCCTAGAGAAGAGTTAAGACAATATAAGATGCGTACCAAAGAAATGCCTATTTTCTCGGATGGGGATATTGATTTGGTCATAAACAGACTGAGCGAGAGGGGATTTTTGAACGACCAGAAATTTGCTGAATTTTATGTAGAAAATCGTCACGCAAAGAAAGGAATTAGTCGGAGAAGATTAGAACAAGAGCTTGTAAAAAAAGGAATTGATTCTAATATTATAGAAATTGTCCTGGCTGAATCGGAGCGATCCGAAGAAGATGAAATAAAGAAAATGATCAGCAAAAAACGTTCAAAATATTCTGATGACAAACTTATTGCGTATCTGGTTCGCCAAGGGTTTGATTATCAGCGTGCGAGAGCTGCGGTTCTCGGAACGGATTAACAAAATTTGGTACAAAATCTTCTTTTGTGGCGCGTTCGCGAATCTTCTTTTCTTCGTCACGAACTACAACCTTTTCATCATCTACATTTACAATTTCACTGCGACCAACTAGCAACTCTGGGTCAAGAAAAGACTTCATTAATGGGCGCTGAACGACAATTTGCTGAATCATGAAATCTTGCGGATTAACAGTGTAGCCAATAACTTTGCCTAGCTTGGTTTTTTTCTTAGTTTCTACCTTTTTGCCAATAAGCTGAAAATTAATGTTAACTACGTCCTTAAGTTTGACTATGTCGTCTGCGTTTACAAATTCATCCGATGAATCTATTACCATACCAAGATTAGAAAATTCGCGTATATCACCCACTTGTAAAATATCACCATGTTCACCGTCACCAACTTCTGGTCCTACTAGATAAAAACCCACAATTTTTAAATCAGATGGATCTATAATAGCCTCGCTAGTTTTTGCAATCATGCCACTCATATGGAGGCTAAGAATTGGGAAATTGATCAAATCTGTATCTTTGATTAACATAAGTATATCATATCATAGATTGCAGAATAATGATATATATTATATAATATAAAAATGAAAAAAATCCTGGCAGTATCTGGTGGCGTGGACTCTATGTTGCTTTTGTGGAGATTTCGTAATGATAAAGATGCAGTGGTGGCGCACTTTAATCATGGGACACGAGCTTCTGCCGATACGGACTATGAGTTTGTAAGAAGAGAAGTAGAAAAATATGGACTGAAACTTTTTTATGAGAAGGCCTCATTAGGCGAGGATGTATCAGAAGCGGACGCTAGGATAGCTAGATACAATTTTCTTTTTGGTTTGCAACAGCGGCTAGGTGCAGAAACAGTTATCTATACGGCGCACCATTTAAATGATTTGGCAGAGTCAATTGCAATTAATCTGACGCGTGGAACCGGGTGGCGTGGGCTTACACCGTTTTCCGATGCACGCATAAAGCGATATTTTATTGACGAAGAAATGACAAAAAATGATATCTTAATTGAGGCAGCAAAGAATCAAATAGCTTTTCGCCAGGATCCTACAAATGTAGAAGATGGGTATTTGAGAAATCGCTTAAGGGCTTATATTTCTAAGATGAAGAAAGATGACTTGTTGAAAATATATAAGCTATATCAGGAACAGGTTTTTTTACGTGAAGAAATAGAGCAAGAATCTAGAAAAATGACAGAGGCAATTACTGATAATAATAAGTATGACAGAAAAATTTTTTCTAACGTTGATGATGGTGTTGCATTGGAAATAGTGCGTGCAATTTTGTCTAAAAATAACTTATCGCTTACAAGACCACAAATGAAGGATTTTTTGACAGCGATTAGAAATTATTTGCCAGGAAAGAAATTTAATTTGCCAGGAAATAGAATGGCGGAGATTAGACGAGACTGGTTTATCGTCTAATTGTGGTATAATAACAGATATGAATACCGATAAAATTAGGAATTTTTGCATTATTGCGCATATTGATCATGGTAAGTCTACTTTGGCCGATCGCATGATGGAGATAACTGGCACTGTAGAGAAGCGCGAGATGAAGGCGCAGCTTCTTGATTCAATGGAGCTAGAGCGAGAAAAGGGTATTACAATCAAACTTACACCGGTACAAATGCACTACAAAGGATATGAGCTGAATCTAATTGATACGCCTGGCCACGTGGACTTTTCTTATGAAGTGTCTAGGTCTTTGCAAGCAGTAGAATCAGCAATTTTGGTGGTAGATGCTACTCAGGGAATTCAGGCGCAGACTCTAACTAACGTCTATTTAGCTTTGGAACAAGATTTATACATTATCCCAGTTATTAACAAGATAGATTTGCCGGCGGCCGATGTAGAAAAAGTGAAAAATCAAATAATTAACTTATTAGGCTGCAGGGAAGATGAGATAATTGGTGTATCCGCTAAGACTGGACTAAACGTAGAAAAAGTTTTAGACGCTATTGTAGAAAAGGCACCAGCACCAAGACATGTAGGTTAGTGGTTCTGTGCTATACTATATCTATGGAAGAAAAAATTGAAGCAATAAAAAAGTGGCTAGGTACTGGCTCTATTAATATTTTTGGTTTGCCGATGAGTGGCAAAGACACAGTAGGAATCAAGCTGGCAGAGCTTTTGGGAGCTAGGTTCCTGTCGTCTGGCATAATTATTAGAGCAATGGAGCAAGAAGAAAATAAGCACTACACAGATAGTGGACAGCTAATACCAAATGATGTTTTCTACAAATGGGTCTTGCCATATTTTAGTAGGGCAGATTTATCTAACTCAGCACTAGTCTTATCCTCTGTGGGTAGATGGGATGGAGAAGAAAATTTTGTGATGAATGCAGCCGAAGATGGCGGCCACCCAATCAAAGCTGTAATTTTGTTAAATGTATCAGAGGCAGATGTTGCTTTGCGTTGGGAGGCGGTAAGAGAGGCAGGCGTACGCGAAAGTGGGGAAATTACCAAACGTGAAGACGACAAAAAGCGCGAAGTGTTTGACACTAGAATTGCCGAGTTTAATGAAAAGACAATCCCAGTACTCAAACATTATCAGCAGTTGGGCTTGTTAGTGCCAGTGCAGGCGGATATGACGCGTGAAGAAGTGCTAAATCTTGTCATAGATAAGCTTTACGATTTTTCTTTAAAGAACTAAAAAAGACCGGCCATAGCCGGTTTTTTGAGGGATATTAATCAATCCCGTTTCAGCATAACCGTAAAGGCCTCGGACGGAATATCAATTTTGCCAAAACGTTTCATACGGGCTTTGCCACGTTTCTGTTTTTCCAGAAGTTTGGCTTTACGATCACGATCGCCGGTGTGAATTTTTACGGTAACATCTTTGCGGTAGGCGCCAATAGTTTCTCGGGCAATAATACGAGCGCCGATGGCGGCCTGAAGTGCCACCTCGTAGTTTTGACGTGGGATCACTTCTTTAAGTTTTTTGGTGACCTCGCGGCCGATAGCGTCAGCCTCGCTACGGTGGCACATCACGGCCAGTGCGTCTATTTTCTGGCCTCCGACCAGAAAATCTACACGCACTAAATCTTCTGGCCGATAGTCAGCAAGCTCGTAATTAAACGAGGCATAGCCAGAGGTGATGGACTTGAGCTGGTCGTAGAAGTCGGTCAGAAGATTTGCCATCGGCGCCTCAAAATCTATCACGGCGCGATCTTCTATATAAGAAAGATTTGTTTGGACTCCGCGCTTTTCTACGATAAGGTTTAATACGTTGCCAATCATAGATTTTGGCAAGATTATTTCGCCTTTTACCCAAGGCTCACGTATTTCTATTATTTCTGACATATCTGGTAAATCGGCGGCTGATTTGATTTCTATTTCCTCGCCAGAATTAAGGAGTACATGATAATTGGTAGATGGATTGGTTACGACTAGATCTAAGTCAAACTCGCGCTCTAGCCTCTCGCGGATGATATCCATATGAAGCAATCCCAAAAATCCAATACGAAGGCCAAACCCTAATACTGGTGAATTTTCTGGCTCGTATCTAAGGGCCGAGTCGGACAAAGCAAGTTTTTCTATAGCTTCTTTGAGTGTCTTGTAATCTTCATTAGATACTGGGAAAAATCCTGCATAAACAAATGGCAATACGTCTTTATATCCTGGAAGCGGTTCTAAGGCTGGTTGTTTTGCCAAGGTAACAGTATCGCCAACCTTTGCCTCTCTGGTAGTTTTTAGGTTGGTTACGATATAGCCAATTTCGCCCTCACTCAGCTCTGGTTTGGGCGACATTCCAGGGTTTAAAATCCCAACTTCTAGGGCTATGCCATTTTTATTGGCCGCCATCATCTTAATTTCGGAGTTTTTGGGTAGAGTCCCATCAAAAATACGGACATATAAAACAACTCCACGATAATCGTCAAAGTAACTGTCAAAAATTAAAGCTCTAAGGGGTTTCATGCATATATTATATCACATAATTAGCACTCTTGCATTTTAAGTGCTAATTGACTATAATAAAACTATGGAAATTACGCAGAGACAGAAAAAAATATTGTTTGCTATTATAGAGGAATACGCTGAAATGGCTGCACCTGTTGGCTCAGTTACGCTTGCCAAACTTTTTGGTGTTTCTAGTGCAACAATTAGGTCTGAGATGGCTAAGCTAGAAGAAGCTGGATATATCACTCAGCCACACACTTCTGCTGGTAGGATTCCAACTGATACCGGATATCGTCTGTATGTTAATTCTTTGACTGATGAGCTAGATAAAAATATAGATGCCGGCAAAAATATCACTAGTAAATCACTAACAGGTGGTACAGTGCAGACTAATCCAAATAGGTTACTAGATGGAGCTGGTTGGAAAGAAGATAAAGGCGTTCATGTCTTGGAACTTAGAGTAAATTCTCAGGAAAGAGTTGATTTTGCAATTCGTGGCGCAGTAGATTCTCTAGCAGAGCTAACTGGCAATCTTGGTTTGGCCACTATTGGCGATCAGCTATATCTTTCTGGTATTTCTCGCCTGTTTACCCAACCAGAGTTTATGGACACATCCAGAGTCCAGAGCGTTGCTAAATTACTTGACAACCTAGAGCCATGGCTAAGAGAGGCAGCACCAGGTGAGCCACTGAACATCTTTATTGGTCAAGAAAATCCAATCGGTAAAACTTCTGAAGTCTCTTTAATTATCAGTAAGTTTCGTTCGCCCTATTCAGACAATAGCTATATAGGAGTACTAGGACCAACCAGACAAAATTATGCGCGTGTGATGTCACTAGTTAAGCGTGCTGGAATGATGTTAGAACAAATCTAAGACAGAAAGGAAGGCTAAATGAAAAAAGATGGAAAAAACCCCACACAGGAAGAAAGTCAGAATAAAATTGCAGAGTTGACTAATGATTTGCAGCGCACCAGGGCGGATTTTGAAAATTATCGCAAACAGATGGATGCTCAAAAAGCTCAATCTATAGAGTATGCCAAACAAGATACCGTTAAAAAGTTTTTGCCACTAATTGACGACTTAAGTCGTGCAATAGCCGCTACACCAGATTTGTCTCCACTTCAGAAAAATCTGGAGAAAACCATTGCAGAACTTGGTCTTACCAAAATCAATTCTCAGCCAGGAGAAGCATTTAATCCAGATTATCATGATGCTATTATGATGGAAGATTCTAATGGAGACAAGGAAGTCATATCAGAGTCATTAAGAGATGGATACTTATATAACGGAGAAGTATTGCGTCCCGCGATGGTAAAAGTAAAAAATGTCTAAAAAACTTTACCGCTTTTGTTTTTTTGTGCTATAATGTAGTAAATTGCCATGTTAGCGTTTATGGCATGGGTTGGTATTAAAGGAGGAAAATGCTAAATAAAAAAGAAAAAAACATCACTAGAGGATTAGTGGCGATATTTGCTTTAGTCTTTGCATACACCACAATATCCTTGTTGGCACCATTACAGAAAACATCCGCTTATTGGATTACAGATGCGCCACAACAAGTTAACGTATACCTAAGACCATCTATAGGAATTAGTGTTTTAGACTCCACCGCTACTAGCGATATTACAGACCTTTCTATCAATATTACCCCTACCTCCACGGGTACATTCAATAAAAACTCTGCTGTAGCACACGTTTATACCACCAACCCTACTGGTTATACACTTTATCTCTCCTCTGATTATCAAAATCATGCCGGAGCTAATACTTCTAGCCTTATTAATACCAACACATCAGTAGATGACACTACTGCTACAAGTATTGGCAATGTCCCTACACTTGCTTCTAGCAATGTTGCTGAGAGTACTTTTTCGGCTGCTAATTCTGCTCACAAAAATAGATGGGGATTTAGTAGGTCATGGAATGAAACTGTTGCCGGAAATACTTATTCTGGTGGTTCTGCCACAGCTTATTACCCAGTTCCAGTTAAGGGTACGCAAACTGTTGTCAGAAGCGATGTTACTCGTCAAATATCCTCTTCTAATACCACTATCGGTGTAGGTGTCAACATTGATACCACTAAAGCTGCTGGCACATATCGCAACAGGCTAGTATTGACTGCTATTGCTAATGCGGAGTAGTTTTCCGCCATGTTTGGGTTGGGCATAGACACAGAAAAGATATCCCAAAGGATTAGGATTTGTGATTATCTTTCTGTTGCTCAACTTTTTTTGCAAGATAATTTTTTGCTAAAAAGAAAACTAACTTCAGACGATATAAAACCAAGGTTGCTTGGTCACTGGGGTACTTGCCATGGAATTAATGTAGCATATGCTAATCTAAAAGCGCGTGGAGAAATGACAGATTTTGTGTTGGGCCCAGGCCATGGATTTCCTGCTTTGCAAGCTAATCTTTTTTATGATGGTGATTTGGCAAAGGTTGACAAGTATGCTCAAAGAAACTACGAGGGCATTGTTTATATTTGTAGAGATTTCTCTTGGCCAGGTGGGTTTCCGTCGCATGCTAGCCCGGTAACCCCTGGAGTGATATGCGAGGGTGGCGAGCTGGGATATTCGCTTGCGACTGCTTTTGGCGCGGCGCTTGGTCATCCAGAAAAACGAGTTGCTGTGCTAATTGGTGATGGCGAGTTAGAGACAGCTACAGCTCTTGCCTCAATGAATTTATGTAAGCTATTATCTACTGGTGCCAATGGCAAGGTACTGCCGATTTTGCACCTCAATGGCTATAAAATATCTGCACCTACAGTATATGCACGTAAATCGGAGAGGGAATTATCAGAGCTGGTTCGTGGTTTTGGCTATGAGCCAATAGTTATAGACGGTGAAAATAGTACTAGATTCCAGCAAGCCTTGGATAAAGCTAGCGCTCTGAACTGTCCATTTATTATAATGAAAACGGAGAAAGGTGCTACTGGTCCACTAGATATAGATGGAAAAAGAGTGGCTGGCAATTATCTAGCCCACCAAATTCCTCTAAAAAATGCCAAGACGGATCCGGTAGAGCTAAGTATACTAGAGGAATGGCTACAGTCGTATCGGTTTGACAAGTTGTTTGATGAAAAGGAGGGATTTCTAGTATGACAAGATTACCAGAAAGAATTGATAATCCTGGTGCGGAGCGCTATTCTTCTGCCTTGCGACTAGGCGAACTAATTAAAGACGAAATGAAAAACAACCCTAGCTTCTATTTGTTTTCTCCTGATGAGACTACTAGTAATAAACTAGACGCTGCATACGAGTCTACTTCTAGAGCATGGGCAATGCCACGCGAGCCGTGGGATATGCCAGAATCTTCCAATGGTAGAATTGTAGAATTATTATCAGAAAACACATTATTTGCAGTTATGGTAGGACACGTGCTAGGTAGTCACGAACAGGCAATGATGACTAGCTATGAATCTTTCTTCTCCATTATTACATCACAAGTAATGCAACATCTAAAGTTTCTAAAACAATCCGAGTCTGTTTCTTGGCGAGAACCTGTCCCTGCTATCAATTTACTGTCTACTAGTACTTGCTGGAGGCAAGACCATAATGGGTTTTCTCACCAATCTCCAGCGCTGATTAGTGCGCTTCTAAGTAACCCTAGTGGCTATGCAAACTGTCTGTTTCCAGTGGATGATGTAGCGGCCGCGGCGGCGTTCCAGTTTATGAAAGATAGTAAAAATGTTGTAAATCTTACAACATTTAATAAGACAGAAGAGCCTAGATGGATAGATATTAATCATGCTAAGTTTCAATATCAATACGGTGCTAGTATTTTTGGATTTGCATCAGACGAGAATCCAGATTATGTTTTTGTGGCTGCTGGCGACATTGTCTCGCGAGAAACATTGTATGCAATTCAAATTTTAAGACAAGATATGCCAGAGCTTCGTTATAGATTTGTAGGCATTAGTGCTTTATCTTATGATGCTATCGGGACGGTTGATAGACGGATGCCTCAAGAGATATTTAATGATTATTTCACAACGGACAAAACTATTATTGCTAATTTCCATGGTTACTCTGATACACTAAAAAATATTTTGGCTTGCTATGCTCCAAATTGGAGACTCTCTGTGCATGGTTTTATGGAAGAAGGCAGTACTACCACCCCATTTGAAATGCTAAGTGTTAACCAGGCTTCACGTTATCATTTGTGTATAGATGTAGCAGAACGTGAGGGGCGGATGGATTTAGTTGAGAAATACCGCGGGATTTTGGAAAGCAACGCAAAACATGCAAGAGAATTTGGGATTGATGAAATCCAGTTATAAAGAAGAATAATAAATAGCTTAGCTACGTTTTGTAAATAGCATTCTACCAGACGATGTCTGAATAAAGCGGACTACTTCTACGCTGATTTCTTGGCCAACTTTGCGAGCGGCATTGTCTACTATAACCATGGTGCCATCTTTTAGGTGGCCCACTCCTTGTCCTGGATTAGCGCCCTTTGCAGTGATTTTGAGTTTCATTTTTTGACCAGGTTGATATTCATTTTGTAAGGCTATAGCTAAATCGTTGATATTTAGGACATCTATGCCTTCAGTTCTGGCGACCTTATTTAGATTAAAATCGTTAGTACAAATAACTCCACGGGTTTCTTTTGCAAGGTATATTAAGCGCTCATCTACTGGCGTGCGGTCTAATTCGTCTTGGAGAATATCTACATTGCAATATACTACGCGCTCCAATGCATTAACATTGTCTAGACCACGGCGAGCAATAGCACGCTTGGAACTATCTTTTCCGTCGGCAAGGAGCTGCATTTCACGGATGACGCTACGAGGTATTATCAAATCATCACCAATAAATCCAGTTTCTGCTACTGCTAGAATTCGCCCATCCATCAGGGCAGAAGAATCTATATAGACTTTGCGTTTGCCAGATTTTTGGCGAATTTTAGAAAAGGATTTAACGCACAAAAAGGATACTTCAGCTAAAATTACCAGAACAGCGACCAAAACTATTACGTCAATACTCATATACCACATATTATAACATAAATTTTCTGTTTTTGCACAAGTGGAAAGAGAGGATTGCTACTCTGTGACTCCTAAAATCCCGCGAAGCGCATAACCAGTGTCCTCGTGGCTACGAACGGTGATAGTATCAATTCCCATTTGGACTACAGGATAATCATTGCCGCCTGGTTGTGTCATATCACCAAAGTAAAGAATCTCTTCTTTTGTGACGTTTAGCTCTTCTAATAAATGTGTCATACCAAATTCTTTGTTCATGCCTGGCGTAATGGCATTAATAGATGTAGTACCACCAATTTCGTAATCAAATTCTGGAGCCAGCTCTTTGCAACGAGCCACAATTTTCTCGCGTTTTTTGCAATCTGGGTCCCAGGCGTATTTTTCTTCTGTGCCAGCTTTTTGACCTAGTGCAGAAAAAGTAACCTGGCTAAGACGGTTTTCAATAATTTCATCGCCTGGCTGTAATTTGTCTTCCTCCCAAAAGCCCAATTCGCGAGCAGATTTTTCTATGGTCTCGCTGATTTTTTTTACTTGCTCGTCCGTGAGCGGATAATTATAAACTTGCTTCCAATTTTGCTCGTCATATTCGGCGGAATTGTTTTTATATATATAATATTGCGTCCCCTGGGCTACAAATAGGTGTAAATGTGTAAGCTGTTCTGGTTTGACGCCATTTTTGAGCATTGGATTAACAATTTGAATAAGGAACTGATCAAACTTTTGTCCAGAAATCGGACAAATCTCATAATGATCAGAGCAGCTAATTAAAAGCTCTGCAATATCATCCGTAATAGGTGTCTTGGCAATATTAAGTGTTTGGTCAATATCAAACGATAAAACTTTTTTGGTCATATTATCTCCACTTTCAATGTTAAGACTATTATAGCACGAAGGGTGATGCTTGAATATGTAAAAGTCATTGTCGTAGTTGGCGCAGTCTTAATGATGTTTTTCTCTGATTATGTTATAATTAATACATGAAACTATCAGAAGAGTTATTATGGCGTGGTTTTAGTGCGGAGACCACTATCAAAGACCCAGCATTTTTAGACGAAAAGAAGGATAAATCATTTTATTGGGGAGCAGACCCATCTGCGGATTCTCTAACAATTGGCAATTTAGCTGCCCTTATGATGTGCGCTTGTTTTGTGAGACATGGCTATAAACCATATCTTTTGGTGGGCGGAGCTACTGGTCAAATCGGAGACCCTAAGGATACCAAAGAACGCGATCTCAAACCGATAGAAGAAGTAGAGCATAATAAGCGTTGTATCAAAGCGCAAATAGAAAGATGCCTCTGTAATGCTTCAGTAGACAAAGATGGTAAGCAAAAAAATATAGATCTTACAATGGTAGATAACTACGATTGGTTTAAAGATATGAAATACATAGATTTCTTGCGCACCGTTGGCAAGGCATTTTCTATGACGCAGTTGATGGACCGTAAATTTATTCAATCACGTATGGGAGAGGGTGGCTCTGGAATATCGTATGCAGAGTTTTCCTACACATTGATTCAGGGTTATGATTTCTATCATTTATACAATCAGTATGGAATTGACTTACAATTGTGCGGAGCAGACCAGTACGGTAACTGTTCCAGTGGAATTTCATTAATCCGTAAATTGGCTGGAGGTGAGGCAAATGTTTGGTCTACTCCACTAGTGATTGATCCAGTGTCTGGGCGTAAATTTGGTAAGTCAGAGGGTAATGCTATTTGGCTAGCAAATTATGCCGTAGAGCGTCCAAAAGAAGTTGTAGCAGCAGGAGAAGAGGAGTTTTCTCCAAATTACACATCAGTATTTGATTTTTATCAGTTTTGGCTAAATCAAGCTGATACTGCAGTAGAATATCTACTAAAAATCTACACAGTATACGACAAAGAAACAGTGGATAGTATTCTGGCGGAGCATGCAAAGGATCCATCAAAACGCGTAGCTCAAAAAGCCTTAGCTAAGGGTGCTACGGAAGTAGTCCATGGCTATGAGGCGGCCAAATCAGTCATTGCTTTGTCAGAAAAATTATTTGCGAAAGATGCAACATTTTCAGACCAAGATATAGAGCAAGCCGCAATCGTTTTGCCAGTCAAACCAATCAGTGTAAGTCTGGTAGACGATTTAGTGTCTACCGGCCTTGCCTTATCAAAAAAAGAAGCAAGGCAATTTATTAAGTCTGGTGCTATATCTGTCAATGGCGTAAAGATTACAGACGAATCAAAGGTTACCAATGCTCCTGCTATCTTAAAAAAGGGCAAAAATAAATTTGCAGTAGTAAAGTAAATACTATTAAAATTAGTGGGCAAATGTGCTATAATTAATAAAGTTTATGAAAAAAAGTAGCGATAAACCAAAAGCAGCCAAAGCCCCTAAGACCAAAGGGAAAGTGTCTTCTAAGGCCCCAAAGAGGAGCTTATTTAAGCGCGGTAACAAGAGTATGAGTACATACTCTAGCCTAGTTTATAGAAATAAAGTCAAAAAAGAAAAACAAGCGCGCAAACGTGCAGAGGATTTGGCTACACTACCAAAGAATCCTGTCAAACGATTCTTTATGCATTTCCATCCAAAACGTGTGTTTAAATACTGGTTTTCTAAACGTGGGCTAAAGACTTTTGCAAAGATAGTTGCTGCTGTGCTACTAGTTGGGATTATCGGCTTAGGTGGCCTATTCTTGTATTTCAAAAAGGACTTAGACGCAATTCAGCTAGATGAGCTTAAGGTATCAGAGACAGTAAATACCTACTTAGATCGCAATGGAGAGATTCTCTGGGAAGACAAAGGCGACGGCGATTATCGCTTGGTTGTAGAGGGGGATCAAATTTCCAATTATATGCGTTGGGCTACAGTTGCAATTGAGGATAGAAACTTTTATAGCCACAATGGTGTAGATTTGTGGTCTTTGATTCGTGCGGCATTCTCTACTTTATCTGGTAAGAGTGTCCAAGGTGGCTCTACTCTTACTCAGCAGCTTATCAAACAAGTATATTTCTCTGATGAGGCTAAAGACCGTGGTCTTTCTGGTATTCCTCGCAAGATTAAAGAGGCGATCCTTGCAATAGAGGTAGAAAAGATGTATGACAAAGAGCAAATCATTACAATGTACCTCAACGAGTCGCCTTATGGTGGTCGTCGCAATGGCGTAGAATCAGGGGCACAGACATATTTTGGCAAGAGCGCCAAAGACCTTACTCTAGCAGAGTCGGCGTTGCTTGCAGCTATTCCTAACAACCCAGCAGTGCTAAACCCATACAATGAATATGGTCACGAGGCTCTGCTATGGCGTCAACAATATACACTAGATGTAATGGCAGAAATGGGATACATTTCTAAAGAGGATGCAGAAGAGGCCAAAAAAGTTCCAATTTTGGATACTATCAAGCCAGAAACAAACCAGTACGATAATATCAAGGCACCACACTTTGTTCTAGAAGTAAAAGATATGCTAGAGAAGAAATATGGTGTTAAGACCATGCGTGCTGGCGGTTATACTATCAAGACTACATTAGACTATCGTGCCCAGCAGATGGCAGAACAGGCCGTAGCAAATGGTGCAGCGCTGATGGCTTCTAATGGTAGCGACAATATTGCGCTTGCATCTGTAGATGTAGAGACCGCACAAGTTATTGCAATGGTTGGTTCTGTAGACTGGAAGATTCCGGGTTATGGCGAGGTTAATGCTGCTACATCGCAGCTAGAGCCTGGCTCTTCTATGAAGCCTATCATAGACTACGGACCACTCTTTATGGAGCGTGCCGGTCAAAACTATGGTCCAGGTAGTGTGCTAAAGGACGAGAACATTGATTCTATTTATTGTGCAGGATATACTGGCACTTGTATGCTCCGTAATTATACCGGTGGATGGTATGGAAATGTGACAATTCGCCGAGCACTAGCAGGTTCGTTAAATATTCCAGCAGTAAAAGCACTATATATTAATGGTATAGAAAACAGTCTTAAGGTAGCTCAAGGTTTAGGTGATAAATCATATTGTGCCAATGATTCTTGGTCTGGTGGCCTTTCTATCGCCATTGGCTCAGGTTGTAATGTCACCCCTATAGAACATGCTAATGCTTTTGCATCTATATCTCGCGGTGGTGTTTATAAAGAGCTGGCTTATGTTTTAGAGATGAAAAATTCCGCTGGCGATGTGATAGAAAGTTGGTCAGATAGCGCTGGTGAGCGTATTTATGATGATCAGGTAGCATATATGCTAACTAGCATCTTGTCTGATGCAAATGCACGTTCTATCACCTTTGGTAGCCAGGGATATTCGTTTGGTTTTGTAATACCTAACGTCAAGACAGCCACCAAGACTGGTACTACTACCACTACTAACGCGTCTGTTGCTAAGGATTCATGGATTCTTAGCTATTCACCAGTAGTTGCCACTGCGGTTTGGAATGGTAATCACGATGGCGCCGCTCTCCGTGATAGCTCAAATACCATCGTACGACGTGTTGTAAATGACTATATGGGTCCGGTACATACAGACTTGTATGCTGGGTTAGGCAAGTGGACAGTAAATCAAGATTTTGTACGTCCGGCTGGCATTCAGACACTTACGGTAAATGGTCAGACTGATATTTGGCCTAGCTGGTATAATTCTAGAACATCTGGTGTGTCACGAGAGACGCTAACATTTAATAAATATACGCATAAACTAGCTTCTCAATGTACACCTGATAATCAAAAGATTGATATTGAAGTGACCAAAACAATTGATCCTATCACCAAACGCGAAGTATACTCTGTGCCAGAGCCATATAATCGCGATGAGCAAGACGATTGTTCGTATGCTGCCCCTAGTGTAGAACTATTTTCTAGCGGAGACAAGTTTAAGGCGGTGGTAACATTTGGAACGTCTAAGAGTGTTAAATATGTTCTATATGAAGATGGTGCCGCATACGAGTCTGGAGATGCTACGGGTACTGAGGTTAATTTGGGCTACGACTTGCAAAGCAGTGGCAATGCTGGGCGTACTCTCAAAATTGTAGTTACAGATGAGAACGGCGCCGAATCTAGTGCTCAATGTACCGTGAAAAAAGTAAGCGGTGTCAATAAATGTTTGTAGGCTCTATATCTCTTGTAAAAGATAATAGTAATGTCTTCTCTGACTTAGGTAGCGCCATTTCTATCTTGCCAATTTGGCTATTGATAGCGGCAGGTATATACCTTTGTTTGCAAATTATTCATCTGGTGATATATCGCGATTTGAGGAGAGTGGTGCTTATAAATGTATTGCTAGTGTTGATACTTACACTTTTTGCGTTTATTATAGATAGAGAAATAGCAAAAACCATTCAGCAAAGTAATTTCTTTAACGAGGATAGTTTTGTGGGGGCTAGATTAATAGAATATATTATACTTACTGTGATATTAGGCGTAGCTGCGCTATATTCTTTTATCTATATGATTTCCCATCGCAATGCTATACCAAAACGTGGCAAAAAATGCCGTATGCTTGACGAGCGTCCGTTAGCTCGTTCTGACAAAATAATTTTATCATTAAGTGGTGGTCTTCTTACTATGATAATGGTGCTCTCTTTCTTTACTTGTAGCGGTGCTAAAATCGTTATTAGTATTGTGGACAAGGAACAAGGCACAATATTGGGTAGAGAAAGATATTCACTTTCCGTCAAAGAAGGAGAAATTATAAGACTTGGTGATTACATAATGATGGTAGAGGGATGGAACGAAGATGGTGTAAACGTAAAAATGGACCAACGTATTAAAAAAGAAACAGAAGACAAACTTGATTGGAACACCAAGTATAAAATTGAGGATGATACACCTGGTACAAATAGGTTTGATTGCTCGGTGATGTTCACAAAATAATGTGATACAATAGTGTTATGAAAACTTATATCGTGGGCAACTGGAAGATGAACTTCACTATTGGTGAGTCGTCTATTTATCTACATAAATTACTAAAAAGGATTAAGCCAGCTAAAGGCATGCAGGTAGTAATCGCACCATCGCCAATCGCGTTGCAACCACTTAGTCTGCAAATAGACCGTAAAAAAATGAAGCTATCAGCCCAAAACTGTTGCGGAAAAGATTTTGGAGCATATACTGGAGAGACTGCTATTGCACAGCTAAGGGGGATAGTAGACTATTGTATAGTTGGTCATTCTGAACGGCGTTACGTTTTTGGTGAGACCGATAATATGATTAAAGAGAAAGTTGCCGCTTGTGTTAGAAATAATATCACTCCTATTTTGTGCATCGGCGAGACCGAGTCTGAAAAAACATTTGGAGAGACAGCAGATGTCTTAAAGGACCAGATAGAAACAGGTTTAGCAGACGTATCGGCGGAGGATTTTAAAAAGGTAATTATTGCGTACGAGCCAGTATGGGCTATTTCTAGTGTAAAAGGTGCTAAACTAGCATCCCCAGATGATATTGCGGCAAGTATAAAAACAATCAGAGGATTTTTGGAAAAAACTTACGGCAAAGACGCCAAAGATATCCCAGTACTATTTGGGGGAAGTGTCAATCCAGACAATGCTGGCGCATATTTAACTATTCCAGGGGTAAATGGTCTGCTGATAGGGGGAGCATCGTTGATAGCTGATCAGTTTAATGATATAATAGATGTAGCTAAAAGAGTAATGTCATGACAAAACAAGAAGCCCCAGCTCCAGAACCAATGGTGAGAAAAAGGCGAATAATGGATTTTGCGCCCATTTCTAAACCTGCTACAAGAGTAGCACGGTCTGCTGAGGTTTCTAAAAAAACTGAAGAAAATACCAAAATAGCCACAGGAAAACCAGTAGTCACAAAGGTCCCAACTAATTCTGCACCTAGAAAGCGTCTTTTTATGGGAGACGTAATGCGCCCAGTACACCCAAAAAGACCAGCTGCTTCAACTAGGCCTGAGCCAGAGTCAAAACCTAGAATTATAGTGCAAGAATCTCCAGATATTGATGAGCCTGAGGTAGAAGAGGCAGACACTACAATCGTAATCAATGTAGATGAGGATCAGCAAGTAGCTGATGAGGTGGCGCCAGAGGTAGAAGCTAGTGCTGATGTAGAGATAGAGCCAGAGACAGAGTCGGAGGCTGAACCAGAGCAACAGATAGTCCAAGAAGACGAGCCCGTAGAAAACTTAGTGGAAAAGCCACGATATAAAGGTATAGCAATGGACTTTGTCAAAAAAATGAGCTCAGTTATTTCTTCGGCCAGGCGTGGTACACGTAGTATGGCTGAGCCTGCTGAAGTGGTTGATGCTTTGGACGCTCCAGATATAACAGAAAGTGACGATGCTGAAGAAGCTGGGAACGTCAAGGGAACTGAAGAATCACAAGCAGAAGAAATTAAGGTATCAAGGATAACGGAAGAAGTTACTACCGATGAAGGTAGCTTTACAGTGGCAGACGCACTAGACGCAATGGCGGCTAGCGAGCAGCCAGAGCCTGTTGCTGATGAGAACGAAGACGAAGAGCTAGCTGCAGTCTTGGCTGGATTTGCTGATGCAACTTCTGAGGCGCCAGATTTGTCTGATAATTTATCCCCAGAAGCACAAGATTTTACGGAAGAGATTGATGCTCTAGAAGAATCAGAAGGTGTCCCAGCAGAATTACTAGAGGTCCCATCTGAGAAAGAGCAAAAAAATAAGAGCAAAAAAGCCAAGGAACAATCAGAAGCCGCCACTGAAGATTTTATCTCTGAGCCTCAGCCTTTGTTTGGTCTGAGTGGTATTGATCCACTAGTAGAGCAATCAATTAATAGAAAAAAGCCAGAGTTTAAAGAGCCTACCACGTATATTGATGGTAGCACCGTTAGAGGTGCCGGAGAAAAATTAGCCAAAAAACCACCAGTAGAACCATATCGCCAGATTCTAGGCGGGAGGTCTCCGTATCTTAACTCTGTGCCAGTAGAAAAACGACCTCTTTCTAGTCATGTTCCAGAGCAGATACCAAAGACAAGGCGAGTATTAGAATCAGAAAAAGTAGAGAAAACTAGTTACAAAGAAAAAATTTTAAAAACAATCCATGAGAAAACTGCACCAGAGAAGCAAACAGTCAAACCCGTAAGGCCAACGCAGCAAGTAAGTTTGGCTCCAGCTCCTGCTCCAATTCGTAAACCTGGTTCTGCGCTAAAGAAATCAGAAATACCCGCTCCAAAAGTTCAAAAAGAAACCATCTCCGTACCAGAGGTAGAAGGCTCCACTAGTAAATTTCCACTAGCAATAGCGGTGGCGCTAACCTTAGTGTTAGGTGCAATAGCAGGTGCGTTTGTATATCTTGTATTCTTGCAGTAGACACTATCTAGAATGATACTTTTATGATATAATGATGATATGGGGGATTTTTGGCGGGTATAGCTCAGTTGGTTAGAGCGTCTGATTGTGGTCCAGAAGGTCGCTGGTTCGAAACCAGTTACCCGCCCCATCTAGGATACCTATCTCAGCATAGGCACCCTGGTAGCAGACAAGATGCGAGTGTCGTACAGCGGTTAGTATACAAGTTTTCCAAACTTGGGATGAGGTTTCGACTACCTCCACTCGCACCAAATAAAAAAGTACCCAGAGGGTACATTTTTATTTGGTGAGAAACGGGAAGTAGGGCGAAACCGAAGGTTTCGTACCGCGTAGGAGCCGAGTAAAAATCCCAAATGCTTTTGGGATTTTTTGAGGCGACGCTCGCGAGGAGTCTTGCGCAGCAAGACGCCCTACCTCCCGCTGCAAAATATTGTAAAAAATCTCTGCTTTTTCTTCTCTTTTTATTCCTCTTATGCTATAATTAACTCATAATGGATCCAAAACAAACAGCACCACAGGGTGGGCAACCCGGTGGGCCAGAAGGTCAGGCTAATCAGCCACAGTCTACTGGGGCAAATCCTGTTTTTGGTGGTGCTGGAACTCTCGGGGGAAACACCTTATCCACTGGTGCAAATGTGTCGCAAACCATAGATTCACTTAATAGCGGAAAATTGTCTGCTAGTGGAACTACTTTACTTCAGAGGAAAAGAGTAGATAATGTAGATCCAGTCACAGGTGATATTATAATTGCATCAAATCCTAACGAAAAGACTTCTGGTGGCACTAGGCCCATCAATAAAGCACTGTTGATAAAACTAGGTATTGCTGTTTTAATTATCGGCGCTATTGCTTTGGTGGTAGGGATTGTGATTGCGTTTGTGAGTGGGGGGGATAAGAAAAATAATAGCTCAAATAGCAATAATAGTGCTCCGGCAGTTTTGGCAACCAATGCAGACCAGGCGTTTAATGAGTACGCAAACTATATGTTATATGGTAGTAGTTCTCAGGCGGCAGTGAGCGAGAATGTCAACATCTACTCTTCTTATGAGATAGATAAAATGGTAAATGCAAAAAATGATGAATCTAAGGACTTCTTCAAGAATGCAAGATTATATTTGGATAACTTTGTTCAGACGTTTAATAACTCTGAGCTAAAGGAAAAATCATATTTATTGCCATATATTGTGCCAGAATATCAGGGCTATTTTGACTTTGTCTATAATTACATCATGGCGAACCCAATCAATAGGGCTACTATGCTGCAGGTTTATTCAGAAGGTGGCAGCGCAGGTGTAGACCAGTTTTTTGCAGATAATTATTCAATTTTTAACGAACTAGACTCAATAGAGTCAAAAAGCTACTACAATTATATGAATGAAGTTGTTGTATATTACAAAAAATTTATTGAGTTAGCTGAACGTAGAAAATGTATAGATGGAGATACAATTATAGACAGCTGTTCTATAAACATGGGGGCATCAGATGTAGAAAAATATGAAGAATCAGCAGCAAATGCTGCAACATTGGTACAAACATCAACCAATGTACTTAAGAGTGGAATTAATTCAATTAATAAACAGATTCAGAATCCACAAGAAAACCAAACGGATGATGGAGTAACCATTAATGCTAATGGCATTAAATCTGATAACATTACGGTAAATATTAATCAGTCAGAGGGAAACTAATATGAGATTTTTTAAAAAGTTAACTCATAGCAAAGCCCCGATTGGTGTTATTTGTGTTTTTGTTGCGTGTTTCTCAGTGATCTTATTTGGAAAAAGCGCATCTGCTATTGTTCCAGCCGGAATAGACCAAATCACGGCAAGGGCAAAAGTTGCTGATTTGGCTAAATGCTCCAGCTTTTTTGGAGATGTTATTGATATCAATAAGCTCAAAAAACCATCAGATATTCTTAACAGCGGCGGTAGAAGCGATAGCATAGCACTTCCTACCGGCGTAGAGGGTGGCGGTGTCCTGTTTAGCTGCGCTACGCTGTTAGATAATTATATGGGATATTCATTTAACGAGAACGATATTGAGAAAAAATCACAGTTTTTGACTAATCTTGGCTATTCAGTTGATGACTCCTTTGGACGAAAATGTAATACATATACTATTAAAGAAAGTGGTGGTGCAGAGCAAAAAATAACAGTTTGTGCAAATCTTAATAATTCAAATATTAACGGTGTTGATGTCTCCTATGATAAAGGTTTTATCATACAATTCGGACCAATAGAACAAACAGGAAGTAATAGCTATCGTATACCAATATATCCACCAGAAAGTTCAAACCCAGTTTATGCCGAATATAACACATCAGATGTAGATAGTTTGTTTAATGCAATAGATCGCGTATTGAATGAGCAGGTTAATCCTGTAGGCGGATATTCCTATACAAAGGAAAGTGGTGCTGGTATGTCTGGTAACCAAAATGCGGAAAATGGAGTGTATAGAAAAGGTTCATTGCCGTTGGAAATGAGTACGCAATTTAATTCGGCAGAGAGAATTGGGTTGCTGTACTTTTATTTTAAGACTTTTGGGGAAACAAAGTGCTATTGGACTGAAGGCGCCAGAAAAGTGAATCTTAATTCTACGGATTACTACGTAATGCAAGCAGCGGAAGCTCCATCTTCTTACTTTATGATAAGTGGCTCTAGTTGGTTCAAAGTAGGGACGTGGGATGATGTTCTTAATGAGCTAGAAAGTGCAGGAAATATTGATGGGATGCAATCTTGTGAGGGCGAAGAGCCGCCAGCGGCTGGAGAAGCAGAGGGTAGCGATGAGGACGCGTGTTTTAACGGTGCAAATTCACTGGGTTGGATTGTTTGCCCAATCATTACAGCACTAAGAAATACACTAGAGACTATCTACGACGAGATTATAACACCATTCCTTCAGATAAATGTTTCTGCGTTTAATATGGATGGAAACGGTGTATATGCTGGATGGCAAGTATTTCAAGGGTTTGCCAACATTGCATTTGTCATACTGTTATTAGTTGTAATATTCTCTCAAGTGACTGGGATTGGAATAGATAATCTTGGTATTAAACGTATTTTGCCGAAGTTGATTATCGCAGCGGTATTAATAAATCTGTCATATATTATTTGTCAGTTACTTGTGGACGTTTCTAATATTGCTGGATATGGGCTAAGGAACTTGTTTGAAGGAATTGAAATTTCAGGCGAATCAGCTGGTACTGGGCAAGGAATACTAACTACTGCAATTTCTGGAGCGATTGCAGCTGGTACTGTTGCGGGTGCCGCTTACACTGTACCAATGTGGGGACAAGCAATTATTTTACCGCTTTTGTTGGGCTTGATCGGTATTTTAATTAGTGTACTCTTTATGTTTGTTTTGCTTGGCGTTCGTCAAGCCGGTGTAATAATACTTGTTGTAGTATCGCCACTAGCTTTTGTAATGTATATGTTGCCTAATACCAAGAATATATTTCAAAGATGGTGGAAAGCGCTTACAGCACTGTTGCTATTATTCCCAATCTGTGGTGCTATGATTGGCGGTTCTGCACTAGCTGGTAAAATACTTGCATCTACTAGTACTGGCTTTTGGACAAATCTTCTAGCAGCGTTATTAACTGTTATTCCGTTCTTCTTTGTCCCAACTTTGCTTAAAGGCTCATTCTCTGCGCTCGGCAACATAGGTGCAAAAATATCTGGAATTGGTCAGAGAATGGCCGGTGGTATTGGCAAAGTTGCGGGAGAAGGCGTCAAGCGTACAGGTGTCTTTAGGAATATTCAAGCAAATGCCCAGGATAGGCAGGAGATAAAGAATCGTGTAGCTGAGCGCCGTAGACTAGAAGGAATCTCTAGCAGAATCGGTGGAATAGCCGAAAACATGAGGACACCAGAACAACGTCGTCAATTCATGGAGGCACAGAATAAACTTAATAAGATGGATGCAGAAGATGCGGAAGCAGAGGTTGGTACAGCAAGAAAAGATATGGATTTGCTCCGTACTACATTTAGAACCAAAAGATTCAATGAAGACGTTGAAGCTATTAAAGCTAGAAACGTATCTGATGGTACAGTGAATAGAATTGGCGAGGTTGATGGCGAAGCATTTGATGGTACTGGCAATGGGTTTACAGAAAACACACTTGCGCATGCCTTATACAATGCTAAGAGTGACCAAGAGATATATGCTATAACCAGTCAACTTATGGCGTCCGGGCATCATGGCGCTGAAGCATTACATCAGGTAATGGCTGCATTAGGCAATGATGGTAATTCCGCTGCTTTAGCTACGATTGCAGCAGCCGCAAAGGGTGATAATAAGCTTGGAGAGCTGAAAGCAGGCGCACGCTCAACTTACGATTATATTAATGATTTGGCCGAAGGCAAGATACAAGGTGGAGCCGAGGGGAGTGGTACTAATATTGAGGACTATGCTGGTAAAGTTAAATGGGGTGGTATGTCTGAGCAACAACTTATCGGTACAGATAAGGAAGAGCTTCGCCGCTATAGAGACATTATTACAGACAAGCGTGCTAGAATGGCAAGAGGTGAAAATGTTAAATTTACTGAACAAGAGCAAAAACTTATCTCTCAGGCAAATGCTGCATGGAGCAACGATCGTATTCGTGGTAGCGCTAAGAAAGATGTTCAGGATATTGTTAGCCAAATTGCCTATGGTGAGGTTCGTCAACCAGGTCAGACTGGAGGTAATGCATCTGAAGGAGAGAGCTTTGATGTACGTGGTGGGGAAGAGCCTCAGGATGAGGCTACTGAGGCGATGCAACAGGCCCAATCAGAAGTTAACGAGCAGAATATTCAGGCTAGAGAAAGAGCTCAACGAGAAGAGACAAGGCGTTATCAAGAATCGCTTGGTATGGATGATGCGACGTTTAGTTATATGCAAGCTCAACAAGGTGTTAATGAAGATCGGAGAAGGAACTCCGCTTCGTTTGAGGCTGCTCGCCAAGCAAGGCGCGCAAGAGAGGCATCTGATAGAAGTAACCAGAATCAGAATACACCTTCACAGAGCGACAATAGACAGCAATAATATTATTTGCTAGCCTGAATCACATCATCAAATAACACTGCTACTGTTAGCGGGCCAACGCCACCTTTGATTGGGGTGATAGCTTTGATGTCATTACGAGAACGGACGGAATCATCTACATCGCCCACTAGTACACCGCCTTCACTTGCGGTACCAGCATCAACTATAACAGCGTCAGGTTTTACCATTTCACTTTTTATTAAATGTGGAACGCCGGTAGCAGAAACAATTAAATCAAATTCTTTAAGCTTGCTTAAGTCGCTATCGTGGCGAAAAACCGTTATGTTATGCCCGGAGTTTTGCCACATTTTCTCTAACGGTGCGCCTACCAATCGGCCGCGGCCAACTAGGGCAATTTTCTTGCCGGATAATTCAATATCGTGTCCAGCCAAGAGCCAATTAATAGCTGTGGCAGTGGCGCTATAAAAAACGCGTTTGTCATCTGGTGTGGTTTGTGACAAGCCATCTACATCTTTCTTTGGATCTATCAAGTTCACAACCTCGTCGGTGCGCGCAGTATCGCGTAGCGGCAATTGTACGATGATACCAGAAACTGTCTTATCGTTGTTGGCCTCAACTATGGCGTCTTTTGCTTCTTCTATGCTTTGAACTTTTTTATCAATTACGTCTATGCCGATATCTTTGCCATAACTCTGCTTTAGATTAACATATTTGGTGATAACTGGGTTATCGCTATCGCGAATAATTACGAGTTTGGGAAAAATCTTGCGTGAGCGTAAAGCGCGTACCTCGTGAGCTTGGCGCTCTTTGATAAACCCTGCAAGTTCACTACCATTCAAGTCTTTTACCATATTATTTCTCCAGCGCAGTGTTTGTGGCAGCCACTATTTCTACTGGTTCCTGTTCAAGTTTGAATCCGAATTTGGTGTAGACGGTATCTATAATTTCTTGGCGTGCGGCGACTAGGTCTGCATAGGAATTAGCACTCTTGTTGATGAGAATGAGCGCAGCTTTATCTGATATATGAAAGCCATGTAAAGTCTTACCCTTTAGCCCGGCTTGCTCAATTAGGTAGCCGGAATTAATCATTTTTTGTTCGTCAGACTTGGTGTAAACTTTGATGCCTTTAGACTCGGCTGATTCTGCTTCTTTGTAATTGAGATAAATATTTTTAAAAAAGCTTCCAGCACTTGGTTCTATCTTTGGATCGGGCAATTTTTCTTTGCGAATTGCAATTACTGCGTTACGAATGGATGTAGGTGAATAATCTGTGATATTGTGCTCGTTCAGATACTGTTGGAGTGAATTATAAAATGGCGGTTGCATAGATGATTCATTTTCTAAAACAATGGTGACAGCTGTAATAAAATATCTACCAGCATCTTTTCCGGTATTAAAGATAGTGCTACGATACGACATATTCATATCTTCTTTGCCGATTACAACCAGCTCGCCAGTTTGTGCGTCATAAGCATCTACACTTTCTATTACGTGAGAAATATCCTGGCCGTAAGCTCCAATATTTTGTACTGGAGCAGCGCCCACGGTGCCAGGAATAGCACTGAGTGTTTCTATGCCAGAATAACCACGCTCTGTAGTAAAAGCTACCAAATCATCCCATACCTCTCCGCCCATTGCGCGAATTACAACTTCGTCGGCAGTTTGGGATAGAATCTCAATACCTTTTATGCGGTTGAGGATAATAAGTCCAGGAAAACCCTCATCGCGGCCAATTGTGTTGGCTCCGCCACCCATAATCCATGTAGGGAGAGGACCTTTAGTACCGGCTCCTTCTGGACGCATCTTAGGGTTGCGGGCGAATTCATAAGCCTCCTTCAAATCTTGTAGATTTTCTACTTCTGCAACATAGCGAGCATTGCCACCAATGCGCATGGTAGTAAGACTAGAAATAGGGATGTTTTCTTGAATTATCATTACATATATTATAACATATTTTTGTAAATTGGTATGCGCGGGAGGATTTGAACCCCTGACCTTCAGGACCGGAACCTGACGCTCTATCCAGCTGAGCTACGCGCACATAACAGAGATATTATAACATATGTGATATACTTGTAATATGAGTGAAAACCCTGAGATTAATACGCCAAAAGTAGAAAAAACTGTAGAGGATTATTGTCAAGAAGTCCTTGGTGAGGATTTTTCTAATTTTCAGACCAGTCACTTAGTCAATCGTTATACTGGCAAAACAAAAGCTGATGAAATTAGCGATGCCATTGAAAGTTTTATTAGAGTGGAAAACGATGCTATAAAAGATATTGACATAGAAGACTTAAATTCAATTATGTATCTAGAAGAAATTCGTGAGAAAAAAGAAATAGAAAAATGGAAATCTCGCGGTGCAGATATAAATGTGCGTGACATCCCAAACATTTACGATGCAATGGCGATTGACGAAAAAATTACAGCGGGAGAGTATTTAAGAAACATTCCGCAGATTATTGCAAAGTTGAGTGAAAATAGATAATATTTTGTAGTTGACTGGCAAAAAATCATAAATGTGATATTATTAGTATAGATTAATAAAAAGGAATAAAAATGGTAAAAACAAAACTATCAACATTTGGAAAAATATGGCGAGTTATGCTTTGCATTGCTGTTCCGCTCGGTGGTGGATTCCTGATTTCATTACTGACGATGAACGCAATGGACAAATTTGGTGCAATGAAGCAGCCTCCACTAGCTCCACCAGCTTGGCTATTTCCGGTTGCGTGGTCTATTCTGTATATTTTAATGGGTATAGCATCTTACCTGATTTGGCATGCTGGATTTAAAGGCAAAAAATCTGATAAAAGTACGGCAAAATGTGCACTAATTCTTTATGGTGTGCAGCTTGTATGTAATTTTGCCTGGTCACCAATCTTCTTTAACATGGGGCAATACTGGATTGCGTTGGCAATTCTTGCTATAATGTGGATTCTAGAAATTATTATTTTGGTTAAAGTCCGTAAACTTTCTATGTCTGCGTTTTGGTGTTTAATGCCATATCTTCTTTGGACTACATTTGCGGCTTACTTAAACATCTCTATCGCAATTTTGAACTAATTTTGCGGACTCAAAATGAACGTTTTAGAATACGCCAAGGGGGTAGAACGGATGGTGGACCCAATGCAAGTTGGCAAGGTCCACTATATGCAAACTAAGCTTAGAAAAATGCCGGTATGGCTGCAAAAGAAGATTATTCTATCTGCAGCCAAAAAGGCTAACAAAATGCCATTTGTGGTAGAGCCTTATTGTAGTTTTCTATTCTATGAGGTTATAGAGCCAGACAAAATTCAGAAGTTTTTGCCAGACGGATTTGTGCCAGTCAAGGCTGCAGTTTTTGAAGGAGACCCTGAAAAATATTACGGTATAGTGTCAATGTTTCGGATACACACTAGCGTATTTTGGGGAGCGCGTGCAGAGTATTATTTAGTTGCAGAAAACTCGGAAACTGGACTACTGTCTTGGATAATGTGTGATTATATTAGTGATACTATTTCTTTTGATGAGAAAAATGGCCTTAAGTCACCAGATGCTAGACGTTCTGTACTGACTACCACGTGCGAAGGTGATTTTGTTTGCGATATGGACAATTCTAGCGACCAAAAAACTAGCATTAAAAAATTTGCAAAATGTGAGGCTAGTTTAATCAACGCAAAAATGCGGCCACTAAATCAGAGATTATGGATAGAAGGTAATACATCTATTGCTTATGGCAGGAGTGCAGGAGAGGCGGACGGTGATTTATTCTCTCTAACATTTTTCCCAGAAGAAATGAAGCAGGCATTAGAAATACCAATGAAAGATGTTCGCGTAGCAGACGCTTTGTGTGGCACCGGCAAAATAGGTGGTAGACTAGAACGGGTAATAAGTTTTCCGTTTGCACAACACATGCTAAGCGATAGCCCAGGCCAAAGGACTCATTATGGTAGCGAAGCAAAACTACGTGCCGCGGTGGAAGCGATTGACTTTAGGAAAATAAAAGGGCTGTAGTGATATAATTAAATACGGAATATATATGACTTCACATAACAATCGCGAGAAAATTGTAGTTCGTACCAGCGTGCTTAGTATTCTGGCAAATTTCTTGCTAGCTGGATTTAAGGCGGCAGTTGGTCTAGCGTCTAATTCTATTGCAATTATTTCTGACGCAATCAATAACACTACCGACGCATTGTCTAGTTTAATTACGATTATTGGAACAAAACTTGCTAACAAGGCCCCAGACAAAAAACACCCATATGGTTATGGTAGAGTAGAATATCTTACTTCGTTAATTATTTCTATGATTGTGCTGTACGCCGGTTTAGCTGCGTTGATAGAATCGGTTAAAAAGATTTTTATGCCAGAAGAGGTGGATTATGGCCCAGCTGCAATTATTGTAGTAGCGGCTGGCGTGGCAGTAAAATGTATCCTGGGCATGTACGTCAAGAAAAAAGGACGAGATTCTCACTCGGACTCGCTAGTAGCTAGTGGTGCTGATGCATTTAATGATGCGATTCTGTCGGCATCGGTTTTGGTTTCCGCGATTGTCTACTTGATATTTAGAATTGACGTGGAAGCATATGTTTCTACGGTATTGGCGCTATTTATTATCAAGACTGGTGTAGATTTAATAAAAAAATCTATCAACAATATCTTGGAGACACGTCTAGAAAGTAAGTTGTCTCAATCTATTAAAAGAGAAATTGCAAAAGAGCCAGACGTAGAGGGTGTGTTTGATCTAGTCTTAAATAATTATGGACCAGACCAATATTTAGGCTCTGTACATATAGAAGTGCCCGATACTATGACAGTTGCAGAAATTGACAAAATTTCTCGCCGAATCACAAAAGATATTATGAAGAAATATGGTGTTTTGCTGCATACGATTGGCGTGTACTCCATCAATACCAAGGACAAGAACATTATCAAACTTAGAAAAGATTTAGAAAAAATTGTGTTCTCTCACAAAGACGTTTTGCAGATGCATGGATTTTATTATGACGAACAAGAGAAAAATGTGTCTTTTGATATTATTATAGATTTTGAGTCAAAAGACAGGGAACAAATTTACAAAGAGATTTACTCTGAGGCGCAAGAATTATTCCCAGGATGTAATCTAGCAATTACGTTGGATGTGGATGCTAGCGACTAAGGTCTTGCAATATCAATTTGCTTATGCTATAATGTAGCCAACAAGGTCATTTTATAAAAATAAAAATGGAAAATATGCCAATTTTGGATTATCTGTGGTATTCATAACGGCATAGGCAACCAAAAAAATAGGAGGTGAATAGAATGGGCAAAAAGACAATAGTCCCAAAAAAGATTATACTGGGCGGATTTTGCCTTGCTCTTACTATCTCTCAGACGTGCATCCCTTCCGCTATGGCAAGCTCCTATAACATGACAGATGTGACTTATCCGTACTACGCATTTGTAGAGGATGAGGCTCATCCTTGGAGTACAGTTTGGGATGCGCTAGATTCTGAGGGTACTATTGGATGGAGCGACGAATTCTTTAACGAGCCATCTCCTGGCGACCACCCAGAGCTAAGGGCGGCTTCTTATGCTTTGGCCCTTGCGGGTTATGAAAACGCAGCTGATGGATATCCATACGATGATGATTTGCCACCATATTCTAAACTGACTGGATTGTTAGATCAAATGGGCTTCTCGGACTATCAAAGTTGGGATGTTGCATCAGAAGAAGATGGTCATTCTATGGGTGCCACTATTGGACACAAAACTCTTGCAGGCGGTCAGAAGTTATTAGTTATTGCACCGCGCAACTACAATTATATGAATGAATGGCTTTCTAATTTTAATGTTGGTACTACGGGTGACCATGCTGGTTTTGCAGAGTCTGCAGACCGTATCGTCAGCTATCTTAATGAATATTTGCAAAATCACGACTTTGCTGATTATAAACTTTGGGTTGTTGGTTATTCCCGTGGTGGTGCAGTTATTGATTTGCTTGCTAAGAAAATTAATGAAAACATTTCTAGCTACCAGCTAAACGAAGATGATTTTTATGTGTACACCTTTGGTGCACCTCGTGCTAGCATTACAGAAACTAATTACGCCAACATTCATGACGTAAAAGATGGAAATGATCTTCTGCTTGGATACGTATTTCCTAAGTTATGGGGATTTTACAATACTGGTAGTTACGAAGAAATCCACCCAGCTGATTTGGAGATACCAACTTCAGTAGTAGATATCTCCGACCTTGCAAATAGTACAACGGCCATAAATGTTCTTATGAGCAATCAGAGTATCGCAACGGATGTTGGAACAATGAATGGTCGTGAATTTATGGATGCGTGGATTCAATTTGTGACAGAAAATGGTTTGACTCGTGAGTATTTTGACACGGAAGTTAAGGATCCACTCTCTGCCGTTATGAAAGCGTATCAGCAGAGGACACTAGACAAACAAGGTGATTTTACGAATTTCTTTAAGGATACTAGCAAAGGTCTTGCTGGTATGGTAGCAGGGAATGGTCTCTATGATTTGATGAATAATTATGGAGGTGACCTATCTATTTTTCCAGTTTATCTTGACCTTGTTAAGGTAATGAAGGGCACAGCAGTAGATGCTGATGTAGAAGAACTAATAACTATTTTAACTGACTATATGGGAGAATATAACGACTACGAAGAAAAATTAGGCGAAGTCCCAGTAGTTACAGAATTAGAGTTTGCAATTATCAAAGAAAATTTGCCAAAACTAGTAAAGGCACTAGCGCCGATTATTATTGCGGATGCAAAATATACACAAGAAACCTTTGGCGAGGATTATTCTTTGTATTACACCTATACGCTTGCATCCAATGCAGAAAAATTAGTAATTGGCCATATTCCTGAGAGTATCATGCCGATTCTAAAAAGTTTAATTCCTGCGGATGACGAGGATGATGACCCATCTGATGGGGATGATGAAGAGGAATATAGTCCAACAGTGCCTAATACAGGCCATCAAACAAATAGATACGAAGAACAAAAATCAAAAGCCGTAGTTTTGCCAGTTGCTACTGGAGCAATTGTAATGCTATTTATCGTTGGTTATGCTCTAAAGAAAAGGCGCACTCACAAAAAATAAGCTATAATGAGTGTATGAGTAAAACTTTAGTTATTTATTTTTCACATGAGGGGGAAAATTATAATGTCGGCACTGTAGAAGTTGGTAATACAGAGCTTCTAGCTAAAGAAATTGTAGCCAAAACTAGTGCGGATGAGTTTAAAATTGTGCCAGAGAATAATTATCCTGGGACCTATCAAGAAACAATTGAGGTTGCTTCTGCAGAACAAAAATCCAGTGCTCGCCCAAAATATATCGGGGATGTGGACATCACTAATTACGATACGATTTTCTTTGGCTATCCGATTTGGTGGGAAGACTTGCCTATGGTGGTCTATAGTTTTATTGAGAAACACAATTTTTCTGGTAAAGTAGTAATGCCATTTAATACACATGAAGGCTCTGGCAATGCTGGAACTAATGAAACTTTGAAATCTCTTATGCCAGGTGCGATCCTGAAAGGCGATGGCTTTAATATGACTGGCTCTATCGCGCGTACAGAAGAGGGAATTAAAAAGATAAATAACTGGCTAGATGGTTTGAGAGAATTTATCGTTTAATTGTTTTTTTGAAAGGAGGCTTTATGACATTACAACTAACTGATGAATGGGACAAAGTATTCCCAAAAAGCAACAAAGTAAACCATAGAAAAGTAACTTTTAACAATCATTTTGGGATAGAGATTGCGGCGGATTTGTACGAGCCAAAAAGTGTCAGTGGACAATTGCCAGCCGTTGTGATTTGTGGGCCATATGGTGCAGTAAAAGAACAATCATCCGGACTATATGCACAGGAATTAGCCGAACGCGGTTTCCTTGCTATTGCGTTTGATCCATCATTTACTGGCGAGTCTGACGGAGAGACGCGCTATATGACTTCTCCAGATTTGAACGTAGAAGATTATCAAGCCGCAGTAGATTATCTGTCAAATCTAGATGAAGTAGATTCAGACAAACTAGCTATTATTGGTATTTGTGGTTGGGGCGGCATGGCGCTTCAGGCTGCTTGTCTTGAGACGCGTGTCAAAGCTGTAATTGCTAGCACGATGTATGATATGACGCGTGTAGCAGGGAATGGTTACTTTGATGCGGACAATAACAAGGAGGCCCGCAAAAATGCACGTATTGCAATAAATAATCAACGTACAGAAGATTATAAAAATGGCGAATATAAGCTTGCAGGCGGGGTAGTAGATCCTTTGCCAGACAATGCGCCACAGTTCCTAAAAGATTATCACGAATATTATAAAACGCCACGTGGCTATCACGAGCGTAGTCTTAATTCTAGTGGCGGTTGGACTGTCCAGACCAATGGCTCGCTTGTCAATACGCGTATTCTTACTTATGCCAATGAGATTGAGATGCCAGTTTTGATTATTCATGGTGAAAAGGCTCATTCACGCTACAACAGTGAAACCGCTTTTGATATAATCACTGGTGAAACAAAGACTAAAAATGTTGTGCCAGAACCATACACTGGCGTCTATCCAGTTGGGAGTACTAAAATTGGCAATAAGGAACTCTATATTGTTGAAGGCGCCTCGCATGTAGATTTATACGATAATCTTGATAAGATTCCGTTTGATAAAATTGAGAGCTTCCTAAAAGAAAGTTTTGAAGTTTGATAAAAACTAAACTTATGATTTTCTGAGACAAGCGACCATATTTTTTAGCTTACCACAAGAATAAAAACATCTGGATTACCATTTGGCCAGTTGTGCTCAGTGATATAATATAAATAGTAAACAAAGGATTTTTATGCCAAGACCACGTAATAAACAGGATTTGCTAAAGGCTGGCGAAGAATACTTCGCTAGGCTGATTGAAATGGCTGATGGAATGAGTGAGAAAGAAATGGGCACTGAGTTCGACTTCTCCGGCGATCTATCAAAGAAAGAACGCCACTGGGGGCGCGACAAGAATCTACGCGATATTTGGGTGCATTTATATGAATGGCACCGAATGTTGCTAGAATTTGTAGATATAAATATGAAAGCTGGCGATGATAAGGAAAGTTTTAAATCTTTTTTGCCAGAGCCTTATACTTGGAAAACTTATGGTGATATGAACGTTGAGTACTGGAAAAAGCATCAAAAGACCTCACTAGAAGACGCTAGAAAAATGTTTGAAAAATCACATAAAGATGTGATGAAATTAGCGGAAAGTCTAAGCGAAGAGCAATTGTTTACTAAAGGTATGTATCCTTGGGTTGGCGGCTCAGTGCTTGGCTCGTATTTTGTCAGTTGCCTATCTTCCCATTATGACTGGGCAATGAAGAAGCTTAAAGCTCATAAAAGGAATTGTGAGAAATAAATGGCAAGCACAAAAATACGATATGTCAGGATCTAGGTAAAGCTCAAGATGAGTAAGAATTCGCAAATCTATAGAATAGTTGAGTGTATCAAAACTGAGTACGGTGCCGAGCCAGAGTTTTTATGGCCGGAGCGATATCCAGGATATGCGGTTTTTCGGCATAGTGATAACAAGAAATGGTTTGCGCTGGTGGCCACTATTTCTGCTACTAGCTTGGGATTAAAGGAAGATAAGCAAATTGATGTGATTAATTTGAAGTTTGATAAAAACCAGACTTATGACTTTGCCGAAACGAGTGACCATATCTTCCCGGCTTATCACATGAATAAGAATAATTGGATTACTATTTGGCTTGATGGGACTTTGTCAGATGAGATAGTGTTTGAGCTGGTTAGGAAGAGCTATTTGCTTTCTGGGAAATAATTTCTGCTAACTTTGCGTTTAAGATTGTCGCTTGCATTGATCTAAACGCAAAGCTTAATTGATATTGCGAAAAAACAAATATGTTTAAAATGCACGGAGCGAGAAGCCAAAGTAAGAGCTATTGTTCTTTTTTGATTTTTCCTGAGACTATGTACAGCGCAACAATAGAGCCAAGTATCGTAACGGCTATACCAATAATACTTTCCTTTGCACCACTAATTTCGGGAGTAAAGAAGCCTGAATCAGGAGCTTTTGTGACAGTACGATAAGCGATTGCATAGTTTGAGAATCCGTCTGTAGCAAAGCTAACGGTATTTGTAGCTGCATCATAAATTCCTGAAATGAGTTCGTATGTGCCGTCATGTTTTTCGTGAACAATGACGACATCGTTACCGTCTACGCCTTCGGATAATTTTAGACTAATGTTAGCGTCAGCAGATAATTGTGTAAGATTATTACTCCAGACATCCGTATCGTCGTTTACGCCTTTATAAAAGACTTGTTGCATATCTAAATCAAGATAATCGGCAATTTTATACCCAGAAGCAGTTTCAGCAAATTTGGTAGCTTGCTCGGCAGATGGGGCAAAATCATTGACCGAAAGAACACCAGTACCGGCGTCAATTGCGCCATTTGAGAGATCTAAAACTCCGCTAGTAATTGCACTTGAATATGTCTTTACTGCATCGCCAGTTTTTGTGAAAGTTGCACTGAAATGTCCATTTCCATTGGCGCTAGCAGTATCTAGAATATACTGATTAGCATCATTTTGCGGAGTAAGTGGTAAGCC
>JAFRAV010000037.1 GCA_017405225.1 Candidatus Saccharimonadota bacterium
ACGAACCAAGGAAATGAGGAAATGAAAGCTTGCTTTCTATTTCCGAATGGCGTAGATTCTGGCGCGTAGCGACAGACAGGCGATACAAGCCGGCCCGTGGGCTGCATATAGCCAAGCTTCTTAAAGGATGCCCTGTACATACAATAATTACCTGTAGTGAGAATTATTTGGGCTGGAAAGACTAGATATTATTTAGTCTTCTTACCAGATTTCTTTAGCTCATCACGAATTTCTTTGAGGAGCTTAACTGTTTCTGCGTCTGCCTTAGCCTCTTTTGCCTCTGCCTTTTCGGTCTTTTCTGCAGCTGCTTTATCAGCTTTTTTGGCAATTGCTTTGGCTTTTTCATTAAATTTATTGATTACGCGAATCACTACAAATAGTGAGAAAGCAATAATCAAGAAATTAACTACTGCCTGAATGAAGCTACCATAGCGAATAACCGCTGCAGTGTTTCCACCAAAGAAGTTACGAATTGTAAAGCTTAAATCGTAGAAATTTACGCCACCAATTAATAACCCTACAATAGGCATAATAATATCGTTGACTAGGGCGGTGACAATGCTGGTAAATGCAGCACCAATAACCATACCTACAGCCAAATCCATTACGCTACCTTGACTAATAAATTTTTTGAATTCTTTTACAAATTCACTATCACTAATTTTTCCCATAATACTTTTACTTTAGCATATTTATAGAGATAAGTAAAGAGGTGGACTATTTAGTACTAAAATCGCCAAATTGTGTATATAGCTGATTTAGGTTATTCATAGATGTAGTAAGAGCAGATTTTAGGTTGTCTTTCTTGGTGTTTGCATAGGCCTCATGCTCTAATGATAGCAACATGCCAATCTGGTAAGTCAACTCTCTGGCATATACTCTATCCAGAGTGCCATTTAGTCTTGCATTTTCTAAGGTGTTAAGGTATTCTACCATAACGGCATTTTCTTCTTCGGTGGTCTTCTCGTTTTCTGGAGTATCTGGGGTGGTTGCCCCAAAATCATTTTTTAGGATGTTTGACATAGAGAATTGAGTCTCATTTAGAACAGCAAGTAATGAAGTCCCCATAGAGCGAAGCTGAGAGGATTTTACTAATTTGTTGTATGTTCCAGTTTCTTTGACTAAGTGAGAAGAGCGCAAATATATCTTATCTATATAATCGCGTTCCTTGTTGCCACCACTTCCGGCTATCCCTACTATTATGGCGACGATGAGTAGTACTACCAATGCAATACCTATACCTAGTAAGATTTTTTTGAATACTGGGGGAATTGTAAGACTGCCTATACTAAATGCTCCAGTTTTTGCTGGGCCGGCCGAGCGAGTATCTTTAGCAATAGATTCCAAGTATTCTTTGTTATCCATAAGCATATTATAACACAGTTATTATTTTTTGGCGCTTCTCTGATATAATAGATGTATGGAGGATGCGAGGGAAGAAATAAAATCCAGACTTGCAATAGAGGATGTGGTTGGCCAGTATATAGAGCTAAGAAGGGCTGGGCGCAGCCTCAAAGGTCGCAGTCCTTGGGGAGTAGACAAAACCCCTTCCTTTATGGTGTCGCCAGAAAAGGGAATTTGGCATGATTTTTCCGCAAACAAGGGCGGGGACATATTCTCATTTATTATGGAGGTAGAGGGAATACCGTTTCGCGAGGCAGTAGAAAAGCTTGCTGCTCAGGCGGGTGTAGAACTAAAAAAATACAGTGTTGGTGACAAAAGAGTAGCACATCTAAAGGTGCGTATGAAAGAAGCCCTAGACCTCGCAACCAAATATTACCAGGTAGCTCTTACTAAAAACAAATCCGTTTGTGAATACGTTTTCTACAAACGCAATATGAACCGAGCCACAGTAAAGGAGTTTAGAATAGGGTATTCACCTAGCACGGGCCGTGCGCTGAGAACTTTTTTAGAGAAAAAAGGATTTAACCAAGAAGAAATGCGTGGGGCAGGTTTAACCACTCAATATGGTAGCGATATGTTTAAGGGTAGAATGATGGTCCCATTTATTGATACAAACGGGCAAGTCATAGGTTATACAGCACGTATTTTAGATAAAGGAGAGCCAAAATATATCAATACACCAGATACAATATTGTTTAATAAGTCCAGATACATTTTTGGGTTTTATCAGGCCAAAGAGTCAATCAGGAGAGATGGATTTGTAGTAATAGTAGAAGGCAACATGGATGTCATTTCTTCGCATCAGGCAGGTGTCAAACAGGCGGTTGCTACTAGTGGTACAGCTATGACTGAGCAACATCTCAAAATCTTATCTCGCATGACTAATGATGTGCGCTTAGCATATGACGGTGATGATGCTGGGGTTAATGCCACGGAAAGAGCTATTAACATTGCTGGCAAACTTGGTATCAACTTGTCTGTTATTTCTGATTACCATGGCGCTAAAGATCCAGATGAGCTTATTCAAAAAGATCCCGCACTCTGGAAAGAGGCAGTAAAAAATTGCAAGCCTGCCGTAGATTGGCTATTAGATAAATATGAAGAAAAATTGGATTTGACCTCTGCTCAGGGCAAAAAAGAATACTCTGATGTAGCGATGAAGCTGATAAACTTTCTGTCTGATTCGGTAGAACGCAAACATTATGAACAGATTGTAGCAAAACGTCTTGATGTTACGGTAGAAGATTTACAACAAAAAAATATCAGCACGTCCAATAGTCCACGTCGCCTAAAACCAGTTAAGAATAATGATACTCAAGATATCAAAGACAAACGCCTTAAGTTTCTAGAAGATAGTTTGCTTGCAATTATGGTTTTTGGTGGCGAGGCAGGTGCTAATATTGATTTAGAAATTCCAGAGGATGAGACAAAGTTAGAAGAACTATCCTTGATTTTTGAAACTAAATATAAAAATCAATCCGTTGATAGTCTAAAAAAAGATTGCGATGACATGTATCGCCAATACCAAAAAGCGCGCACTGCAAAACGTATAGCAGAGCTTAGCGCTGAGTTAGATAAATGTGAAGACGATGATGACAGGGTGCGTGAGATTTTGCTAGAAATGAAGAAGCTACAAAAAGGTTGATATTTTAAGCCAGGTTTAGTATAATTTTTTCAATGATGCAAGATAAAGATGATATTTTGAACTCTGGAAACTTGATGATGGACCAGGAAGAGCCTGGTATGGGAGATCTCGCAGACGAAGAAGAGCTTTCCGATGAAGAGCTTGAGATTACCGTAGACAATGTAGATGCTTTTGCAGATGATTCAGTCCGTTTATATTTGCGCGAGATTGGTAAAATTCCTTTGCTTACACCAGAAGAAGAGGCAGATTTAGCCCAACGAGTCCTAAAAGGAGACAAAAAGGCCAAGGATAAGTTAGCCGAGGCTAATATGCGTCTTGTTGTATCCATTGCTAAGCGATATTCTGGTCGTGGGCTGGATTTTCTAGATTTAATACAAGAGGGCAATACTGGTTTATTGCGTGCCGTAGAAAAGTTTGATCCTAGCAAAGGATTTAAGTTTTCTACTTATGCCACTTGGTGGATTCGCCAGGCCATTACACGTGCTATCGCAGATCAAGCCCGCACAATTCGTATTCCTGTGCATATGGTAGAGACTATCAACAAAGTTTTGCGTGCCACACGCAAACTCACCCAAGAACTTAATCGCGAGCCAACCGTAGAAGAAATCGCCAAAGAAATGGATATGGAGCCAGAAAAAGTAGAATATGTCATGAAGATTAAGCAAGATATCGCATCGCTTGATCAGAGCGTAGGTCGTGATGGCGATGATGAAGATTCGGTGCTCGGTGATTTTGTAGAAGATGAAGAGCGTATTTCTCCTGAAGATTCTGCTGCTAATCAAATCCTCAAAGAGCAGCTTGCTAGTATTATTTCTACCTTGTCCGAGCGTGAGCAAAAAATTATCAAACTTCGTTTTGGCATTGGCGGTGGTCGTCCACACACATTAGAAGAGGTTGGTGCAGAATTTTCCGTTACTAGGGAGCGTATTCGTCAAATTGAGGCCAAAGCTCTCTCTAAATTGCGCAAGCACAAAGACACTAAAAAATTACACGAATATTTGAGGTAAAGGAGGAAGATGCTCAAGAAAATGATTAATATTATAGCTACTGGAATTGTAGCGGTTGTAATGGTTTTTTCTTCTTTTATGATAACTGCACAACCAGCCTTTGCTACAGATAGTAATGTTGGCATCTTTGGTGTAGAGACGGCTATTCTAAAGGATTGTGGAGACAAAGCAGAAGATTCAGAAGGCGGCGGTATTTTCTGTATCTTAAACATCGTACTAGAGGTATTTACTTATGGTGTTGGTATTGCTGGAACACTTGGCATTGTAATATCTGGCGTTCAATACCTAACTGCACGAGATAACGAGGCCCAAATGACTAAGGCCAAATCCCGTATTATTAATATCGTTATCGGACTTGCAGTATATGCGGTGATGTGGGGATTCTTGCAGTGGATTTTGCCTGGTGGCGTTCTTAGAGGCAACTAGTCGGAGCTGGTAGTGCAACGTTTAATTATAGTTTACAATCCATACTCTTCCAAACAAGCTAAGATTCAAAAAGAAGTAATAGAGCCATTGCAAAACGCTAGTGGTTATCAGGTGGGTAAATTTGCGATTCGCCAAATTCCCGTGGAAGAGAACGCTAAGAATCTGATTAGGGTATTAATGGATGGTGACTTAGTAGTAATAGCTGGCGGCGATGGCTCTGCTACTGTTGGAATAAATGCCGCTATGATGACAGATAAAGATATTACCTTAGGGGTTTTGGGTTATGGCAATTTTAACGATATGGCAAGGATGTTAGGTGAGTCTAATTGTCAGCAGCTTCTAGCTGATTACGAGGCGCATAATATCCAGAAAATGTATCCATTAGAATCGTATATAGACGGCAAGTTTTATAAATACGCCGCTTGTTATTTTACGATAGGAATGTTTGCCGAAAGTACAGAAGAGTTTAATGCCAAAGACACAAGGGATAATCTCAAAAAAGGCAAAAAGGGAATGATTTATTCAATTTGGAAGTTAGCCAGGTGGTATTTTAAGAACAAGAAAAAGAGTTTTCTGCCATCAGATATTCATATGGATGATGAACCAATGGGGAATAAAATATCTGATGTAATGTTTGTGAACAGTCCTACTGTAGCCAAGATAATGAAAGGTGGCAAATATTGGTGTCAGCCACGGGTATATCATTTATCTTATGGCTGGCTAAAGAGTTTTTTCCGCTTGATTGGCTTTATGGTTTGCAGTTTGTTGCATCGTATGCCGGGGGAAGAAGTATCTGGTACTACCAAAATTACTTTTCTAAATCCTGCAAAAATAGAAATCCAAGCCGAAGGTGAGTACGATAAAATCTTACTAAACGAATTTGCTGTCAAAAAAGCGGTTAAATCCATCAAAGTTGTAGTGCATTAAGCTGCTACCGTTTTTATCTCTTTGGTATGGTATAATGAGTGTATGAGTGAAAAGACTAAAAACGAGGTGTTGACTGATGCCAAGATTCAGGCAGAGGCAGATTTAATTAGAGAAAACAAAGACAATGTCAAAATAATTGCCATAGTTGGCATGAGCGGTAGTGGTAAATCTGTGGCGGTTGATTATCTAACCGGCAAAGGCTATCCAAAGGTGTATTTTGGTGGCATGATTTATAAGGAAATGGCAAAGCGTGGCGTAGAACGTACTCCAGACGGCGAGAGTGAGAAACATTTTCGTGAAATGATACGTGAGACAGAAGGGAAAGATTGGGTAGTTCGCCAGGTGATTGATGAAGTACATGATTTAATGAAAGCTGGACAGAAGCGTATCGTGCTAGATGGAGTGTATTCTTGGACGGAGTATAAGACCCTGAAAAAAGAATTTCCAAAGATGCTAACTTTTGTAGCTATTGTTGTGCCACGTAAACTTCGTTACAAGAGAGTTGCCACACGCCCAGAGCGACCGTTTAATGCGGAGGAAATTCGCGAGCGTGATCGTAGTGAGATAGAGAATTTGGAAAAAGGTGGCCCAATTGCTGCAGCTGATTATTACATCCTAAATGATGGAACGGTAGAACAAATGCAAGAGAAAATAGGCGATATTCTAAAAGAAATTAATTTTTAGACGGCCTGGTGCCCGATTGATTGCATTATAGCATAAGCACAATAAAAAGTCAAGAGGAGGAAGATGAAAAAGCTGGTAATAATAGATGGAAAAAGTGTTTTTTATCGTGGTTACTATGCTATGGGCAATCTGTCTAAATCTGATGGTACTCCTACTGGCGGCATTTATGGTTTTGCTGTGATTGCTCTAGAAATTGTCAAAGAAATTCAGCCTACCAAAGTAGTAGTAGCCTGGGACAAAGCAAAGACTTCTATTAGAAAACGCAAAGAAATATATTCAGAGTATAAGGCAGGCCGCACCAAGCCACCAGAAGATTTTTTCACCCAAATCCCACTATTAGAGCGGTTAATCAAAGCTCTGGGCTGGAGTTTTTTGGAGTGTGATGACTATGAAGCTGATGATATTATTGGGACTTTGGCATATCAGACTGCGGTTGCTACATCGTTAGCAGATGCCATGCTTGCTCACGATACAGAAAATACCGCTCACTCCGCTTCTCCTGTTGCCTCATATCAATCAGAAGCTGATGCACTAGGTCTATTACCAAAAGACATTGACCAGTGGGATACTGTTATCGTCTCTTCTGATCTTGATATGCTTCAAATTGTAGACGACAATACTAGAATGTATCGCCTACTCAAAGGCTTTTCTGAGCTAGAAGAGATGGACGTAGTGGCAATAGAGGATAAATACGGTATCAAAAAGCAGCAGTTTTTGGACCTAAAGGCGCTTAAAGGCGATGCCAGCGACAACATTCCAGGTGTTCCTGGCGTAGGAGAAAAGACCGCAGTCCAGTTGCTGAATCAATATGGTACACTAGAGGACATTTACAAGCATATTGACGAGATAAAGGGTGCCACTCAGAAAAAATTAATCGCTGGCAAAGATTCTGCCTTTATGTCTAAAAAACTTGCTACAATTATGACTGATGCGCCAGTAAAATTATCTGACGTACCAGATTTGATAGTTAATCCAAAACGGGTAGAAAATGCTCTAAAATATCTAGAATTCAACTCGGTTTTGCGCAAGTTTATAGCAGATATCAACAAAATCAAAGAAAACCCATTATCCGACCTCAAAATTATGTCAGATTACGAAGCAGAGCAAGAGCTAGCAAAGATTTCTGCTAAACAAAATAGTTCCAAAGAGTCTGTTGCGACAGATTTTGCTGACACTGCCAGCGAGAGTGATAGCATTGCTCAGCCACCCAAAAAAGTTTATAAGGCAAAAGATTTTGTAGATTACATAGTGCGTGATGACATCAAAAAAGAGATGCATATTAATTCCAATTTGGCCGAGGAAATCCTAAGCGGCAAGAAAAAATATTGGGATTTGTTGCAGGCACAATTTTTGTTAAATCCGTTAGCGCATATACAAAACGAAGACACCAAGCAAGGCTTGCTCAATTTTGGCTTAACTAAAGAAGAAGAGCAAGAAAACCGCAACCAAGCCGCCACTCAAGCTACTAATCTCTCACGCTTGCCTAAGCTAGAAGAAGTTTACTACAACTATGATTTGCCATTGATTCCAGTATTATACAAGATGGAAGCAAAGGGAATCAAAATTTCCAAATCATACTTTAGGGATATGCAAAAAGAGTTTCAAGGGGAAGTAGGCAGACTGGAAAAAGAGATTTTTAATCTGGCTGGTCAAGATTTTAATGTTAATTCGCCAATCCAACTGAGTGATATATTATTTAATAAACTATCACTTCCTACTAAGGGCATTAAGAAAACTGCCCGTGGTTACTCTACTGGTGCAAAAGAATTAGAAAAACTTAAAGAATCGCATGCAATTATTTCTAAGATAATGGAGTATCGCGAGGCATCCAAACTTTTGTCTACATATATTTCGCCACTGCCTGAGTTAGTGGATGGCAAAGACAGGATTCATACTACTTTTACACAAAACGTTACTGCTACTGGCCGCCTTTCTAGTGTTAATCCTAATTTGCAAAATATACCAGTCCGCACAGACGAGGGCCGTCGTATTAGGACTGGCTTTATAGCAGAAAATGGTAAGGTTTTTGTCTCGGCTGATTATTCACAATTTGAGCTACGCCTAGCTGCAATTTTATCAGGAGACCAAGCATTAATAGATGATTTTAATTCTGGAATAGATATTCATACCAAAACTGCGTCAGATGTCTTTGGTGTTCCAATGTCAGAAGTTACAAAAACGGAGCGTCGTGCGGCCAAAGTGATTAATTTTGGTGTGCTATATGGTATGAGTGTGAAGGGTTTGGCTGATGCGGCTGGTATGAACTTAGCAGATGCCAAAAATTTTATTGATGATTACTTTATCGTACGAGAACCAGTCAAAAAATATCTAGAAAAAACGTTGGAACAAGCCAGGAACAAAGGATTTGTAGAAACATATTATGGCCGTCGTCGCCCAACGCCAGATGTCAAATCATCAAACTATGCAATTCGCCAAGCCGCAGAACGCGCCGCCATGAATATGCCAATTCAGGGAACTGAGGCAGATTTGATGAAGCGCGCAATGATAAAAGTAGATAGTTTATTGCCAGAGGGGGCAGATTTGGTTTTGCAAATTCATGATTCACTTGTTGTAGAGTGTGATGATTCACAAAAAGAAGAGGTATCCAAGATTCTACAAGAAACCATGGAAGGTGTTGCTCCAGAGCTTAAAATAAAGTTGGCTGTAGAAGTTACCACAGGGAAGAACTGGGGAGAACTATAAATGGCTGTAAAAAATGATAAGAGTTTAGAAATCTATAGGGCCGTAAAAGGCGAAGTAGTTTTTAATGTTGATGCAGAAAATGAGACGATTTGGGCAAGTATAGATCAAATAGCGCAATTATTTGATATATCTCGCCGTACAATTGAGCGCCATATTAATAATATATATAAAGAGGGCGAATTGGACCAAAAACGAACCGCGACAAAAAATGTCGCTGTTCGGACAGAGGGTGACAGACAGGTCCGCCGTGAAGTGATGTTTTACAACCTAGATACCATCATCTCTGTTGGCTACCGTGTAAATTCTAGGAAAGCAACCGATTTTCGTATTTGGGCAACCAGAGTCTTGAAACAATATGTAGTAGGCGGTGTAGCAATAAACGAGCGTAGGCTAAAACAACTTTCTTCAGAAAAACTCAAAAATGTAGAGAATATGATGGGTGTTGTACGCAGACTAATTGCTAGACAAGAGTTAGACGCTGGTGAAGCAACCGGAGTACTAGAAGTGATCTCCAAATATGCTGGTAGTTTTAAAACTCTGCAAGAGTATGACGATGGATTTATTGACTTATCTAATCTCAACAAAAAATCCAAAAAACAAGTGGAGCTAACACCAGAAATGTGCGAAAAGTTTATTGCGGAATTGCGCGAGAACCAAAGCGGCGGTGAATTATTTGGCAAGAAAAGAAACGATAGTTTTTCTGGCTCGTTATCTTCTATCTACCAAAGCTATGATGGCAAGGATTTATATCCAACCATTGCCGAAAAGGCGGCAAATTTATTATATTTTATCATCAAAGATCACCCATTTTATGATGGCAACAAACGCATCGGAGCATTGCTATTTATTGTATTTTTGACAATGAATAATTACCATCTAACCAACAAAGGCGATACCAAAATTTCTGACCGTGCGCTTACCGCAATGGCACTCCTAATTGCTGAGAGTAATCCAGAAGAAAAAGACCTCATTGTAAACCTTACCATTAAACTACTAGAAGAATAATTAAGAATATATAATATATGCAAAAATTTGATAGTCTAGTACGTAATAGTTGGACCAAGCAGGACTACCAGGAGTTTTGTGGCCTGATGGTGTCATTAGTAGAGGATGGTTATCGCGAATTTGCTATGAGGGGTACACCTACTGAGCGGCCATTTCTTGGCGTGAGGATTCCGTATCAGCGTGAGATGGCCAAGACTATTAAAAAGGGAAATTGGCAAGAATTTTTGCAAAATGAGCCAATTAGTTTTGAAGAAGTAAATGTCCAAGGATTTATAATTGCCAGCCTTCCGTATGAAGAAATGAAAAGCTATTTTGCAAAGCATATTGGAAGGATTGATAATTGGGCTAGTTGTGATACGTTTTGTGCAAGTCTCAAACTTGTCAAGAAGAATCGGGCGGATTTTTTAGAAACCATAGATGAAAATCTAAAATCCCTAGAGGAGTTTCGTGTGCGGGTGGCTTTGGTTTGTCTGCTTGATTATTATGTTTCGCTAGATGTGCCAGAATATCTGCAGATAGTTTTTGATAGAGTACGCGAAATGGAAGCATATATTTCTGATGGTCCAGGCGAGATGACAATTCGTCATAATGATGAAAAGGACGGAGGACTGATTGCGTGGGATGCTTATTATGTCAAAATGGCGGTAGCCTGGTTGTTAGCTGAGTGTTATATTAAATTCCCAGATGATACACATGAATATTTGCTTCATTCTCATTTGCCTAAATGGACTTTTAACAAGACAATTTCTAAAATCTGTGATTCTTATAGGGTAGATAGAGATAGAAAACAGGCTCTTAAAAAGATACGAATGATATAATATATATATGCCAGAGTTGCCAGAAGTAGAAACAATTCGTCGTGGGTTGTGTGGTTTTTGTTTGCAACAAAAAATCAAACATATTACAGTAAAATGTGATAAGTCATTTATTGGCCCACAAGAAGTTATAGAAGGTCAATATATTACAAATATTCGCCGTTTTGGCAAAGCATTGGTTTTTGATTTGACTGGCAACGTTTCTATGATGATTCACCTTCGTATGACTGGCCAGCTAATCTATCGTGAAAAAGGACAGAAGGCATCTTTTGCAGGTGGCCACCCCACAGATTCTTTTTTGCATGAGTTGCCAGACAAACAAACCCGCGTGATTTTTGAGCTTAGCAAAGGCACACTTTTCTTTAATGACCAGCGTAAATTTGGTTTTGTTAAGGTTATCCCAACAGCGGAGATAGAGGAAGATTCATTTATCAAAAAACTTGCGCCAGAGCCGTGGGATATGGACGATTTAGATTTTTATCATAGATTGCAAAAGCATCCCAATTCCTGTGTTAAGGCGGTAATTTTAGATCAGGCCATTGTCTGTGGACTGGGTAATATATATGCAGATGAGGCGCTGTATTATGCCAAGATTCACCCGGCTAGGCCTGCGGGAAGCATCACAAAAAAAGAAGCTGGTCTCTTATTAGAGGGCGCTAAAGTGGTAATGGAAGCATCTATTAATTCTGGCGGTTCTACTATGGCAACTTATGTTAAGGCGGATGGTACAAAGGGCGATTATCTCCGTTTATTTGCTAAAGTCTTTCGCCGTGAGGGCGAGCCATGTGAGCGTTGTGGGTGCGAAATAGAAAAAATACGTGTAGCCGGGCGCGGAACTCATATCTGTCCTCATTGTCAACTCAAAAAAACTAGAAAGGCAGGCAAATGATTTACGTTTTTTATGGCTCTGACCGCCTCAAAATCTCTCAAGAAATTAAAAAATTTTTTGGAGAAGAGTATGAGATTTTTAATGGTGAAAACCTCACTGCTGATGATATTCCAAATCTGTTTTTGGGACGTTCACTTTTTGCTAACCAACGCAAGATACTAATCAAGGATATTACTCCGGCTAGAGGTGAATCTAGCAAACTTGCAAATACTCTAGGTGAGAGAGATTTTTATGAGCTTGCAATGGAGTATACAGATACACCACATGATATCGTAATTTGGGAAACTAACATAAGCCCAAAAAAAGGCTTTAAGGATTTTATTAGTAATTCGCAAGTAGTTGCTAAAAAGTATGACCAAACACCTCAAATAGACATGCGTAAGGTTTTTGGTATATATAATACAGCTTTAGTAGATGGTGCTCGTGCTGTAAAAATGCTAAACGAAATCAAAGACCAAGAAGATCCATTTATGTTTGTTGGACTTCTTTCTACTCAAGTAATCAAAAGCTATGAAAAGCGTCAGGGAAGAAAAGAAAAGAGAGCTCTTCGCGAACTCTCTAAACTAGACATTGCAATGAAATCTACAAATTACGACCCGTGGGTACTTATTTCGTCTTTTTTGCTGCAGGTTTCTTTGTGGTAGTTTTGGCTGCTGGCTTCTTTGCAGCTGGTTTTTTGGCTGTTGCCTTTGCGGCAGGTTTTGTGGTCTTTTTAGGAGCAGCACTAACCTTGCCACCAGCATCTTTTAGAATTTTAGCTAGTGCAGATTTGCGACGAGCGGCGGTATTTTTATTAAGAAGATTTTTCTTGACAGCTTTGTCATACTCGGACTGAACTTTGCGAAGATTATCAGATGTAGGATTCTCTTTAAATGCTTTGAGGGCAGTCTTGATATCGCGTTTGATTTGTTGGTTATGCTCGGTGCGCTTTACGGCTTGGCGAGCAGCTTTTTTAGCAGATTTAATAATCGGCATTTATCATTCCTATAATTAATAATATTAGATATTGCGATTATTATACATCAGATTGGAAAAAATGTAAAGTGTAAATATGGAATTTTCCTCTTTACAACAGAAAGAGTTTATGCTATTATGAAATCGTATACTAATTTAAAATAAAAACATCAAAATGCCAGAAGAAAAGAAGAAGGTCAAGGCGCCGATAGATGAGATGTTAGAACAGGTCTTGGATAAGATAGAAGACTCTGATAGTATTTTGGTGACTCTCTCGCGCGATCCATCTGTTGACGAGATGGCAACAGCACTTGCACTTACTATTGCATTAGACGGAATTGGCAAACATGCCACTGCAATTTACTCTGGTAAAACACCTAATGTTATCAAATTCCTAAAACCAGAGAAGACCTTTGAGACAGACACTAATAGCTTACAAGATTTTATTATAGCCTTAAACAAAGAGAAGGCTGATCACTTGCGCTACAAGGTAGAAGGTGATTTTGTTAAAGTGTATATCACTCCATACAAGACTACCCTTACAGAAAAAGATTTGGAATTCTCTAGAGGTGATATTAACGTAGATTTGATTATTTCGCTAAATGTCACAAGCGCTGATGAATTAGACAAGGCCCTTCAGGAACATGGCCGAATCTTACATGATGCGGTATTGATAAACATCTCTAATGGAGCACCAGGGCAAATTGGTGGTATAGAATGGAATAATGACAAGGCATCATCTGTTGCTGAGATGGCCACAGAGATGCTAGACGCTATGCAAGCAGAGTATTCAGCCAATGTTGCAACTGCACTTCTTACAGGCATAATTGCCGCTACGGATCGTTTTTCTAATGAAAAAACTACGCCAGAAACTATGGCGATTAGTTCTCGTCTGATGCAAAAGGGTGCAGATCAGCAATTAATTGCTATAAATATGGCACCAAAGGTAGAGCCAAAGGCTGAGCCTAAAGAAGAGGAAATCAAACCAGATAGCATAGATGCAGATAGCGGCCAAACAATGCCAAAAGAAAAGTTGGCAGAGGAGCCAGCAGAGCCAAAGCCAGAAGAGGCTTTGGCCGAATCCGTTCCTGAGGTAAAAGAACCTGAGATAGAGCCAACAACTATAGCAGACACCAATGATTCTAAAGAAGAACTAACACCAGAACAAGAGCTAGAAAGAATGATTTCTGGAAGCAAAGCAGATTTAGATAATTCTCAATCAGAAAAGGTAAACAATGATATGATGGCAGAACTTGTAGAAACTGCCAAACAAAAAGAAGCCGAAGAAAAATCAAAGATTGAACAACAAAATGATATAGATGATAATAAAATAATTGAACAAAGTGAGGAGCCAATGGTATCAACAGAGGAAACAGAATCAAACATTCCAGATGTTGGGCAGGTATTATCCGTCCAAGAACCAGAACAGACATCAGGCCAGGCTCCTGCAGTAGAGGAGGCAACACCAGTAGCGACAGCGCCAGAACAGCCAAACCCAGTTTTACAGGCAGTTCCGGCTACACCAGCCACAATTGTTCAGCCAGTTGCCCCTGCGCAGCCTGTAGTCTCAGCTCAGTCTGTAGCTCCAGCTCAACCTGCCGTGCAACCTACATCACCGCAAATGCCACCAGTATTATCTGTAGCACAGCCAATAGCTCAACCAGTGGCTCAGCCAACAAATCAGCCAGTAGCTCAATCAGCCCCAATTACTGCTAATACTCAGATGGGATATATCACCGATGGAGCAAAACAAGCCATAGCAGGAGATGTAGATATGTCTCAGATGCAAGCAGCTGTACCATCTGCTGCAGTTCCAGCTGATAGTGTCTATGGTACCGCTCAAGAGAGAACTGAATATCACGATGGAACGGTAGACCCGCTAGCTAATGAGGAAAGACCAAAAGATTATGGCGCTATGATGGAAGCCGCCTTAGCTGAAGCGACTCCTACTGTAAGTTTAGCTCCGGCCTCTGTGCAAGCTATGACTCAACCTATGGGCCAGCCTGTAAGCCAACCCGTAGCTCCAGCTGCTCCAGTGGTTCCAGCGGTTCCAGCGGCAGAACAAAGTGTAGACGATATGGTTAATCAGATGGTCAGTCAGGCACAGGCTAATAATCCTATCAATCTGCCCCCTCCACCTACTCCACCAGTAGATATGGTAATACCTCCTGTGGCCCCATCTTTGCCACCAGTTCAGCCTATTACTCAACCAGCGACAGTCGCACAACCACCTGTCGCACAGCCTACTGTCCAACCCGTTGCTCAACCGTTAGAGCAACCAGTTGTGCAAGCTCCAGCAATGGAGAATGATCCATCTGCAATATCAGGAATACCAACTGTAACAGAGGCGCCAGCTCCGCAAGCTGAGCCTGTAAATCCAGTGGTAGTTCAGCCGGTCCAGGATCCAGCCCTAGTCCAGCCGGTCCAGGACCCAGGTGCATTTAAAATACCAGGAATGTAGAGTATGGTAATGTTACCAATTCTGCTTGCTATGGGCATTTCTGCTGCTATGGTGGCAATGTTGGCCCATTCAGGCAACTAAAAAACTGCGAGAAAAAAACAAAAATAAATCGTACCTCTGTTAATTTGCGGTGATTGAATATCACCTGTATAATTTATAGTATGGATTTAACGAACGAAGAGATTTTGTTGGTAGATAAGCCAACAGAAATGAGTAGTTTTGCTGTGGTTGCTCGGATTAGAAGAGTTCTAACTGAACAAGCACGAGCAAAAGCTATTAAATTAGGGCAAACGCCGCCAAAAAGAGCAAAAGTAGGTCATGCTGGCACGCTTGATCCATTTGCGACGGGGCTTTTGATTTTGCTTCTTGGCAAGAGCACAAAGAGGGCAAGTGAGTTTCTAAAACTAGACAAAAGCTATGAGGCAACTATAGAGCTAGGAAAAGTATCAACCACAGGCGATGTGGAAGGAGAGATTACAGATTATGCAGATGGCAACCTAGAGCCGCCAACATTGGAAGAAATCCAGAATACTTTAGCAATGTTTAGGGGAGAAATAGTCCAAAAAGTACCTGCTTTCTCGGCTGTCAAGATTAATGGAGAGCGAGCTTATAAATTAGCTAGGGCAGGGAAAAAAGTAAAAATGCCAGAGCGCAAGATCAAGATTTACGATATAAAAATCATAAATTATAAGTGGCCGTATCTTACAATCTCCTGTGATGTAAGCTCTGGAACATACATTAGGCAGCTTGGAATAGATATTGGGGAAAAACTAGGTGTTGGTGGTTATTTAACCGCCTTAAGACGTACTAGAATAGGCATATATAGCATCAAAGACGCCAAAAAACTAGAAGACTATGGTATAATAGACTAAAAGGAGGTCAATGGAAAATTTGGGTGGCCCTAGTGCTACAGAGAATACGAATAGTGTTGCTAATGCAGATAACCAATCTGAGAATCTTAATGCTACTCAGGTTGCAGAATCTACAGAAAATGCAGGAAATGTAGAGAAACCAGAAGAGAATTTAGCAAGTAAATGGGATATTGTCAAAGAGGTAGAGTTTAATGGTAATTCTGCTAGAGAGAAATTCTACGAGCAATACTATAAAGAGCATCCAGAAGAGGTACATCAGCTGGTAGAGAATTTCCTTGACCAAAAAATGGCAGAGGCAGATGAGCACCACGCAGAAGAGATGACACGCATTGTGGAGACTCAAACAGATGGCTGGACTGAGGACGACTCCGCCAAACTCCGAGAAATTGAGGCGCGCGAGCAGAAAAAACAGGAAACACCTGCCGAGGATGCCATTGCTGAAGAAACCTCCGCTGAAGAAACTTCTACTGAAGAAACCTCCGCTGAAGAAACCTCCGCTGAGGAAGAACCATCCGAGTCAGCAGAACAAATATTAGCTAAAATGTACGAAGAGACTCACCAGAGCAAGGAGGAGCCTGCTGCAGAAGAATCCGCTGCAGAGGAACCTGCCTCAGAAGCACCAGTTACTAGTGAACAGGTGTCAGAAGAGCAAGTATCAGAGGAGTCTGATTTTGGCAAGCATGGAGAAACACAGTTTAACGTTGTAGAAAATTACGATAAAGTAAAAGACCAAGCAGAAATTACTACTCCAGATGGAGAAAGTTTGACCGTAGAAGTAGATAAGAGTAAGTCTATTAATCCAGAAAAATACTTGGTGTATAGTTTGTCAGATAGCACCCAAGAGGCTATCCCACGCGACAAATTGATAGAAGCCTACAGAGACAAGATTGAGCAAGCTACTGATGCCAAGAAATACTTTGAGGCTACACGTTTGTCCAATCAAATTATGCACGAGTATCAAGACAACCCAGAGATTATTGCTCAGATCAAGGCAATAGAAAGCACTGACATTTATCAAAAAAATCGTACCAATGCCGAGTTAGAAACTGCCAAGAAGGTCATGTCCAAGAGAAGCGAGGATTTGGTACATGCACAAGAAGAGTATGACAAGCTAAATAAAGGTGGGTTGCTTAAGAAGATGATGAATCGCATGGCGCGAAAAACCGCCAAGAGCCGCCTAGAGTGGACTCAAAGAGATATTACAAATGCGCAAAATGACATCGCTCGTCTAGAAGCGCAAATGGCACAGTTTGGAAATACTTCTGCAGCTTCTACTACAGAGGTAGAGCAGGCTCAAACCAATCCAAATCAGACTTCAGCCAATAAGGTGCCAGTTACCCAGAACTCTGCCGAGCATCCAAACATTGTCAATTTCCAAGAAAAAGCAGCCCAAAATCAGCGCTTTATCAACGAGCCAGTTAAATCTACTAGCGCGTATCCTCGTGCGGCTACTGGCAATCTTGCCGGACAGTTTGTTGGTGATGATAGAGAAGAAAACGCAGCGTAAAATCCAGATTATATCTTGTCATATCTGTAAGTCTGTGATATAATTGTCGCTATGATAACAAAAGAGAAGAAAGCGGAGGCTATCTCTAAGATGGCTCGTGGCAAGAAAGATGTCGGTTCTCCAGAGGTCCAAATTTCTATCTTGACAGAGCGTATCAAAGAGGTAACAGAGCACATGAAGGCTAACAAGCATGATTTCATGGCTCGCCGTGGTCTAACTCAGATGGTTGGCAAGCGTAAAAGGCTCCTCAAATATCTTGAGGAAACCGATTACGAGGCTTACAAAAAGACCGTCAGTAAGTTAGGCTTGCGTAAGTAGTCCGTTATAACAGTACATTCACTTGGTTATGAATTGTGTTCTAGCTCGGTGAAATGGAAAATCCCCCTTCCAGGGGGATTTTTGTAGCTTGCACTAAGGAATGACGGGCATGGAAAAGGCCCCGGATCGGCTCCGGGGCCCTAGAATAAGGAGTTCTTCATAACAAGACGGGAAACCCAAAACTTATAGGGGGACCCGAAAAGTATGAAGGTATATGAACAAAACAAGCTTTCTCTAGGCTGGCTAAGGACCCAGAGGGCCTGCTTTGACCCATAATTACTGGAGAAGTTCAAGAGTTCTTTTCTCCTGAAGATCAAAGAGCTTCATGATTTCCTCCTTGTTCTCGGCGGCAAGCTGTTCAACGATATCAAGTATCATTGATTTGTTTGCCGGAGGGGCTTTCCTATAATGCCTCAATGCAATAAATGTTTCTGTAACTTTATTGCATCTATCGTATCGCGACATATCATAATGTGCTTTGTACATTTCTGACCATGTCAATTCAGGAAACCACCATTCACGAGACTCTCTTCCAAGGTCAAGTAAGTCTGGATTCAATGACCTTTTGTTCCAAAGATTTAATGCGGTGCATAAATCAAGGTATATTGCATTAGCTATCTGGCTAAACTTTTCCGGAAGATCTTCCGTATAATGGGCTACGCATGAGGGTAAAATATGGCAGCTAATTGTACCGTCACTGTTTCTTGTGGGTGGTAACAATGTCGTATGTACCACATTCCTGTATTGATTCCGAATAGCGATGAATAATTCAACTAACGGATCATTGCAGGATTCGCCTTCATTGTTGTCAGTGGAATCCCAGGGAATAACCCCTATAATTTCGAAATCCCCACACAGGGCTTCTTTGCTAATGGTTCCACGAACAAATTTCACTTCTTGATGCATAGAGCATTTCCTCCTTCTAAAGAATACTAACAAGGTCATTTCTAATCCCCCTTAGATAACAACCAGTTCCATATCTAATTATAGCACACCTTGGCGTAAAAGTCAATGCTTTTTTACAGAGAGAAAGTATGGTAGAATAGAGGTAAGAAAATAACAGGGAAGACGGCAGATTTTTATAGCTGTTTTACAGAGGTAAAAATCTGATGTTTTCCCAGAAAGGATGTATTTTTATGGATATTATTAATCCAAGCGGGAAGAAAACTACCTCTGTTACTACCCAGTGGCAAGGCCGCGAGCTAAAATTAGAGGTTAATCGTGTGGGGTTTCGCACTACTTCTAGTGTTTTAGTCACCTATGGTGATACTACAGTATTAGGCTCAGTTGTAGTAAGCAAGCAACCTGTCAAACAGGACTTTTTCCCACTCTCTATAGAGTACGAAGAAAAGTTTTATGCCGCTGGCAAGATGTCTGGTAGCAAGTTTATCAAACGCGAGGGCAAGCCATCAGATAACGCCATTTTGGTTGGCCGCCTGATTGACCGCCCTATTCGCCCGCTCTTTCCTAAGGGCTATCGTCAAGAGATTCAAGTAGTAGCAACTGTTCTTTCCATGGATCCAGGCTTTCGTCCAGATTGTGTAGCTATGGTTGCAGCTAGTGCGGCCTTGCATTGTGCTGGCGTGCCATTTGACGGTCCAGTAGCAGGTCTTCGTATTGGCCGCGTCAAAAATGATAAGGGTGAGTATGAGTTTAAGGCCTTTTTGTCTACTGAAGAACGCGAGGCTTCTGATCTAGACCTAGTTGTAGCGGTGCGTGATGGTAAGGTAATGATGGTAGAGGCTGGCGCCAATGAGGTCCCAGAATCAGTTATTATTGATGCTATGCGCTGGGCAGTAGAGAATTGTAAGCCTGCGCTAGAGCTTCAAGAGAAATTGCGCGAGGTAGTACAGCCAGAAGAGCTAGAATATGATTTGATTTTGCCAGAAGAATCCATCCAAGAAAAAGTTGATGCCTGGACAGCTCCTAGGTTTGCTGGCGGCAAGATTCGTGGCAACGTACTAGAACGCCAAAAGATTTGCGACGAGCTTCGCACAGAGATGGATAACGAATTTGCCTTAGAGCTTGGCGAGGGTGAGACTGACGAAGAAAAAATTGCCGATTATGAGGAAAATTATAAGAGTGAATACGATGATGCGTTTGAGCTTGCTGTTCATCACGAGGTCCGCCGAGGCATCATAGAAGATGGTGTGCGTCCAGATGGTCGCAAGACTACAGAGGTGCGTCCACTTTCTTCGCAAGTCTCTGTTTTGCCTAGAGTTCATGGTTCGTCACTCTTTACTCGCGGTTTAACTCAGGCTATGAATATAGTTACGCTTGCCCCAATGAGCTTTGCTCAAGTAGTTGATACAATGGAAATTACTGATGGTGTGCGCCGCTACATTCATCATTACAATGCTGCTCCATATACTGTAGGTGAATGTGGTAGGATTGGTTCTCCTGGCCGTCGCGAGGTAGGACATAGTTATCTAGCAGAGCGTGCACTTACCCCAGTTCTTCCACCACTAGAAGAGTTCCCATATTGTATTCGTTCTGTTACAGAAATTATGTCTCAGAACGGTTCTACATCTATGGCGGCAACTTGTTCGTCATGTCTAGCTTTGATGGATGCTGGCGTGCCTCTAAAACGCCCAGTTTCTGGTGTGGCTATGGGCTTAATGGTAGACGTTCCTAAGGGGACAGAAATTACTCCCGCAGATGTTGACAAGGCTTATGTTCTGACAGATTTGATGGATGCAGAAGATTTTGCCGGTGATATGGACTTTAAGGTTACCGGTACCACAGAAGGTGTTACTGCACTTCAGATGGACATGAAGGTCCACGGGCTTCCTGTAGAAATCCTAGAAAAAGCTATTGCACAGAGCCACGAGGGTAGAATGTTTATTCTAAACCACATGCTAAGTGTTCTCCCTGGTCCACGTGATGAGATTTCTCCTTATGCTCCACGCATAGAAAAACTCAAGATTAATCCAGACAAAATTGGTGCAGTTATTGGTAAAGGCGGAGAGACAATCAATAAAATCACTACAGAGACAGGTGCCATGGTAGATATAGACGATGATGGTTTAGTCACCATCGCAGGGAACGATAGTGATTCAATTCAAAAGGCCTTAGATTGGGTAAAGAGCCTAACAGAAGAGCCAGAGGTTGGCAAGATCTATACTGGTAAAGTTGTATCTATTAAGGATTTTGGCGCGTTTGTAAACATTATGCCTGGTATTGACGGGATGCTTCACATTTCCCAGATTGCTGATCGCAGGTTAAAGAGTGTAGATGAAGTATTGCACGTTGGAGATGAGGTCAAAGTGAAACTTGTTGCAATAGACGACAAGGGGAAACTGAGCTTATCTATGAAGAACGTAGCGCAATAATATTCGGTCTTCCCAGTCCAAATAATTCTCACTACAGTAATTTTAAGTCATCTTGGTTACAGCCTCGTCAAAAATAGCTCGTAATTCCTTATGTAAAGAAATAGCTTCGCTTCTTCACATAAGGTAATTACTCATATTTTTGACA
>JAFRAV010000038.1 GCA_017405225.1 Candidatus Saccharimonadota bacterium
ACGAACCAAGGAAATGAGGAAATGAAAGCTTGCTTTCTATTTCCGAATGACGTAGATTCTGGCGCGTAGCGACAGACAGGCGACACAAGCCGGCCCGTGGGCTGCATATAGCCAAGCTTCTTAAAGGATGCCCTGTACATATAATTATCTGTAGTGAGAATTATTTGAGCTGGGAAGACCGCATGTTATTAAAAGATTAGTCTAACTTCTAGTACCATTAGTTTGATACGACTCTAGCTTGATATTAGTAGTCAAATCTTGTCCATCGCGACGGTATTTGATTTCAACTGTTTCACCTGGAGCGTATTCGCCAATTAGTGTAGAAAGCGAGCCTGCTTTGCCGATATTGATACCGTTGACAGCTAAGATAATATCACCAGTCTTTAGTCCTGCTTTTTCTGCAGGTCCTCCAGAGATGACCGAACCACTCTCTGCTAAGTATGCACCGTAATTGGTGTCCAAATCGTAAGTTTCTTTTATGTCTGTAGTTACAGCTAGGTATGATACACCTATCCAAGCACGCTCAGCAGTTTTGTGCTCAATGATGGATTTGAGCATGCCCTTAATGGAAGAAATAGGGATAGCAAAGCCAACGTTGTCGCCAGTAGATGATGTTGCTGTATTGATTCCAACTACCTCACCGGCTGCATTTACCAATGGACCGCCAGAGTTTCCAGCATTAATGGCTGCATCTGTCTGAATCATGTCAGAAAGTACTTCGTAGTTGCTATATCCAGTACTATCCCCTGCCACAATTGAGCGGCCTGTGCCAGAAATAATACCAGATGCAACGGAGTTTTGGTATTGTCCCAAAGCGTTGCCAATAGTAATCACTTGTTGCCCTATGGAGAGGGATTTTGAATCACCTAATGTCACAGGCTTTAGGTCTGATACGTCTTTGATTTTTAGAAAAGCGACGTCATTAAGTGGGTCTGTTCCAACTAATGATACGTTTGTATATGTTGTACCATCGTCCAGGACAATACGATAACTTTTAGCTCCATCAGCCACGTGCTTATTAGTTAGGACGTAGCCATCAGCTGTAACAATCATACCAGTACCAGCGGCAGACGAGGTAGAACTGCCATACCAACTGGCTTGGCGAGTTTCAGTAATAATAGAAACCACACTACCAGACACTTTACTTGCAACATCTGCAATGGAGCCTTCGGCAAATTGCGCAGTGTTATTAAAATTATAATTAGAATTGTTGTTGCGAGTGTAATTGTAAATAGAAAAACCTAGGCTTGCACCAGACATAAGAAGCGTAAGAATTAGCATAAAAATCACCGCACCATTGGTTTTGGCGGATTCACTTTTTGCATTGGATTTTTTAGGCTTAATGTTTGCTTCTATAGTTTTGGTAGAGCTGGCCTTTTTGGAAATTGCTTTTTGTGAAGCTGTTTTTTGCGCGGCGGCTTTTTGTGAAGCGGTTTTTTGTGCGACGGCTTTTTGCGCAGTAGTTTGTTTAGCAGCAGCCTTTTTGGTGCTTTTCTTAGTGGTAGTTTTCTTATTTGTAGCCATATTTCTCCTTTTATTTATTATTCTGTCTGACTGTATTACCCATCAATTACGTCAAAAATCGGATTACTAAACCAAATCACTAGCATCACAACAACTAAGATGCTAAAGATAAGTGGTGTAGTAATCTCGGAAAGTTGAATTTTGCCATCGTGCTTGATGCTGGACCTGTAGACGCGACCAGAAATAAAGGCAAAAATAGTTAAAATAACTGAAAGCTGTGGAACTATTATGCCAGTATTGCCAAAAGTGTAAACAATTAACCAGGAATTGCACATCCAGGCAATTTCTGCAGCTACAAGGCCGCAACTGTATGTAAGTAATCCAAACTCGTTATCATCGGCCTGTACTAATAAATGACGTGAGGCGGCAAAGCCAATAAAGAAACATGATATTACCATAAAAATGGAATCGGAGCTAGCAAATAGCATAGTGACTGCTGTTGTACCTAGGAAAACGGCAATTAGTGATTGCATCTCTGCTGCCAATTCCGAAGAACGTGGCTTAAGGAAAATAAGCCACAATGTATACGCCATGGCCAGTATCGTATGAACGATTAGCCAACTTCTGCCAGAACAAAATGCTATCAGAACAAAGCTAGCGCCAACTATTAAATCTACCAAGCTAGACATGATGTTGAGCCACCAATAGCGAGGTCGTACAGCGAAAATCCTCCATTTAGAGATAAGTACCAAAATTAAACCAAGTATCCAGCTACCAGTAATTACTGTAATTGCAATAGAACCAACACCTAGTAAAATATTTAGGATTACGTGCAGAATTGAACTAATAACATTACGACTTTTACGGATTAAAACATAATCAGCCATAGGTATATTATATCAAATTATCACTTAAAACAACATAAAAGATAGTATTTATGGTATAATTTAACTATGAAAAAGTCATTAGAAATTAAAGCGCCTAGGTTTTTTCAGAAACACCCAGTAGCTAAAGATATTGCATCGCTAGTCGGTTTTGTCTTGTTGGTTGTTTTTGGTACCCTAATTCTTAATACGTATGTATTTCGTTCTTATAATGTCGTGGGGGTATCTATGGAGAATACCTTGCATGGCGACGATCGTATTATTGTTAATCGCTTGCCAGTTACCTTCTCTCACTTTTTAGGCAAAGAATATGTTCCTGAGCGTGGCCAAGTAATCGTCTTTGTAAATGGCAACTCAACCGGCCCTATTACCTGCAGTGAGCAACAAGGCGTACAAGATCAATACATCATCAAACGCGTAATCGCTTTCCCAGGCGAGCGGGTAACAGTATTTGATGGAGTAATGACAGTTTACAATGAGGAATATCCTAACGGGTTTAATCCAGATGAGACTACGCGCAAATCCAGTACGGATGGGCCAAAAGAATATACATCTGGTGAGGTAGATATTGTAGTGCCAGAGGGAGAGATTTTTGTCTCGGGAGACAATCGCGAGGGCTCTTATTCTTATGATTCCCGTAACGGATTGGGCACTATCCCTCTTTGCCGCGTGATTGGTCCAGCAATTTTTAGAATTTTTCCATTTAATCAACTAAAATTATTTTAATAATTATGCTAAAATAATAGTATCTTGCTATACTTCGGTCACTGGCAATGAGAAAATGTTTTAGCTTTGGGCATCGTCATTTATACCCATAGCCAGGAGCCAATAAATCAGGCTCACATAAATGACTTCTAAAATAATATAATGTTGTAGATTTTACAACAATTTACTTAGGAGTTAGTTATGAAAAATAATATTAAAAAAGAACAAGTAGAAGTAATGGCGCTCTTCGGTTACGAGATGACACCATGCCAGCCACTTTCTTTTAAGCGGCGTGGCGAGGTTGGTGAGACCGAGGTGACGGAGTTGCTTGGTACCAGAATTAAGTTTGCTGGTAACATAGCAATGCATTTCTTTGAAGTAATGGCAGGCCGAGAAAGATATGAGTTATCTTTTAACTCTAGTGATCTATCTTGGCACCTCACACCTGCCGTTTAGTTCTAAAAAGCGGCCTCTCATGGCCGCTTTTTTGCTGATTTGCTTTAATTTCTTCCTAGAATAGTTATTCTTGGGCTTATCCGCGAATTAATAGATATAAGCTATATGCCTAGATTTTGATGAAGATAGGTTTGACTATAATCGTATCCTGATTGTGGAACATCAAAAGGCAAATCTGGATAATCTGGTTGCTTTAAGTGATAGGCGCAGCGTAATTCTGCTATCTCGCCTACACATTCAAATGGTTTGATTTGATCGTCAATACCAAGCAGGCCTTTAAAAATATTCGCTATTTCTATATCTTGAAAAAGTGAACCATTTTTATTTGCAATAACCGAATTAAGATTTTTGGCGCTAACAAAAGGAGCAAACAAAAGATAGGAATTTGCGCACTTGGCACACTTACCGCACCAGTGCAATTTGCTGTTGTCTTTCCCTTGTCTGTAGTTGGATTGATTGCAAGAGCTAAAGGATTTGTTGTATTTTTCCCAACATCTTTCTGCGAATAACTCAGCAATTTTCAGCTCAGAATATTGGCGCAGTAGAGAGCCAACTTTGATATCGGTAGAAATAAAGTCTGACACGAATTTTGAAAAAAGTTGCTCGGCTTGCCAAGTCTTGCTCCATTGATGGTTAACTGGCAAATCTCTAAGACCACTTTCTATAGGTGATTTGATAACGGTATGAGGCTCTTCCCCCTCATGGCCGATAGATGTTAAGATTTTATTATCGCCATTAATGATGGCCTGGACTAGCGCAATAGCCATATTTATGTATGTAACTGGCACGTGTCCGTTTAGTCCTCCCTGTGCGGATGATTCTTCTAGTTTTTTGGTGTCTATATTGCGCTCTACAACTTGTACCTTTTTTGCGCCAAGTTGGTCAATTACCTCTGGGTGTGAGTTGCCATTGCTAGAGATATAAAGCGCTGTCCAAGGCAAATTCTTCTCGTTTAGTAGCGATGCGGTTAGGATGGAATCTTTGCCACCAGATTGTAGGGCTAAAATACCGCGTCCAGAAAAAGGACGAGGGCCAGGCATTATCTTGTCCAGTATTGCTACAGGATTAATATATAGAGTGGCTAAGTCGGCGCGAGTAAGATGATTCTCATACGCAAACTGAGAAAGGCCCTCCTGATATGCGTATTCAAATAAGTCAGTTTGGTCACTCCAAAATAGATTGTCGGCAACAATAGCTTTGGTAGGTCTAGTTTTATAGTAGGATGTTCCAATTAGGAAAGTAGCTAGAGTGAGCGCATAATTAAGCTGTATTTGGTAGTTGAAGTCTGCTCTTATTGCGTTCATTCTCTCTTGACTTGGCTTAACAAATTGTACTGTTTCGCAGAAATCTAAAGATTCTCCATTACCTATTTTTCCGCCAACTTGGCTATAGTAAAACTTAGCCTGATAATTTTCTTCGTCAAAATCGTAATGGTCTATTCTAAAATATTCTTCTGGTAGCTGTTCTAATATTTGCATATTAGCTATTTTAATCCTTTGACTAGTTTGGCGAATTGCTCCCCACGGTCTGTGAAATTCTTAAACATATCAAAAGAGGCAAATCCAGGAGACATAAGTACAACTGCTGGCTTATCTTTGGTGGCAATTGCTTCTGCAGCAGCGCGAGCTTTTTTAACTGCATCCTCTAGACTATTTGCTAATTCGTATTTTGCTTTATCCTCTCCGTCTGCCAGAATCTGGGCTGTAGAACCAATTAGAATGGCTTTGTGTAGGTTTTTTGCAGAGAAAATTCGCTCTTTGATTTCTTGGTCTGTACCTTTGCTATATCCGCCAGCAATTAATATTGTAGGATAATCCTCAAAGGCTTTTAGCGCAACATCCATAGCTGGTAAAGCAGATGAGTAATTATCATCATAATATTTTACGTGCTTTAATTCGCGCAAGAATTGGCAGCGATGTGGAAGTCCACTAAAGTTTGCTAAAGCAGATTTGATAGCTGGATACAATTCCGAACAGAGTAACCCGTCTAAATCTCCATGCTGGTATCTAGCCGCTACAGCTAGAAGTGCGGCCTCGGCGTTTTCGCGGTTATGTGCGCCCGGTATTTGCAAAGAATCCAAAGCCTCTATCAGGCGGTTTTCCCCTTTTGTACTAAGCTGGGTATTATCATCTGTAATAGGGTATTGATGTTTGATTGCTGCGCTTTTTTTGGCAATAGAATTGGTATTAGGATTATTAGAAAAATAAACTAAATGCTCAGTTGGTTTCTTATAGCGAGCAATAGTAGACTTGGCATACAGATAATCATCAAATCCGCGGTGAATATTTAGATGATCTGGCTCTATACGTAAAAGTACGCCTATGTATGAGCTCTCATGCAAATCCCATAACTGAAAACTGCTCATTTCAAAAACTACTTCGTCATGAGACTTAATTTTGTCAAGTACGTCCAAAACTGGGTTGCCAATATTGCCTACTAGATATACATTTGGGCGGTCGCTAGAATCTTTATAAATTTGCTGATTGATAGATTCTAAAATGGCAGTAATCATGGAGCATGTTGTACCCTTACCCTTAGTACCAGAAACTGCGATTATCTCGCATGGGCAATGCTGAAAAAAATATTTGGTAGCTGAAGTCCAGTAGGGCTTATCCTGCAAATACAAATATTCTGTTCCCATTGGCGAATCTGGTTTATTTTCTGATTCGTATTGCTTAAAATCGTAATGTGGCGGTACAGATGGAGAACGGAAAATTACATCAAAATCGTCTAGTCCTAGATTGTCTATGTCTTCATCCTTGAAGTTGTCAAAGATTTCTATGTCTATATTATCTGGGGGGACGTTTTCGTATGGATGCGTCTTAAAATATTTTTCAATACTTTTGCCTTCTGCTCCATAACCTAAAATTGCTAGTTTCATACCAATAATTATACCATAATTACAGTCTTCCCAGCTTTGAATAATCTTTTGGTATATATGGTCTTCCCAGCCCAAATAATTCTCGCTACAGTAATTTTAAGTCATCTTGGTTACAGCCTCGTCAAAAATAGCTCGTAATTCCTTATGTAAAGAAATAGCTTCGCTTCTTCACATAAGGTAATTACTCATATTTTTGACA
>JAFRAV010000039.1 GCA_017405225.1 Candidatus Saccharimonadota bacterium
AGTCTGCGTGGCCTGGCATATCTACGTGTGCGTAGTGGCGCTTTTCAGACTCATACTCCTGGTGAGAAGTAGCAATGGTAATACCGCGTGCTTTTTCTTCTGGAGCGTTGTCAATCTGATCATAAGCAATTGGCTTGTTGACTTCGCTAGGAAGTTTCTTTGCTAACACTGCAGTAATAGCAGCAGTAAGTGTAGTTTTACCGTGGTCAACGTGGCCCATGGTACCTACGTTAATGTGAGGTTTGGAACGGTCAAAATCTGCCATTCTTTATTATCTCCTTTTGTTATTAATTTGTCGGGAGCACTAATAAAAACCAGCTCCAGACACTTGCATCTATTGTAAACGATTTTTTCGCTGTTGTAAAGAGTTTTTGTTGATTGAAGTTGTAATATCCAACAAGGCACTTGACAATACCATTGATTTATTTCAAAAAATATGCTATACTAGTACATGTTGTACAAAACAAAGGAGGAGGGATTGTTTTATGGACAAAGTTCTTTACGAGATGGAGCGGCTAAAAAAGCTCTATCGCGGCGAGGAGATTCAATGTCTCAAGATGGGAAGAATTATCCTCAAAAATGCTAGGCAATTTACCGAGGCTACTACTGCTTCTATCCTCAATCAGAAGAAGACAAAAGGTAAGAGTATCAAGGTAAATTTTAATCTTCCAAATGCCCACTTACTACGGGAGCCAAAGAAAAATTGGTTTGAAATAGCAAGTGAGACACAGGAGGCTCCGGGGTTTTATGATCTGCTTGTTGATTCCACCCTGGATGCTACGGGAGTTATTCCGGGCTTACTGGGAAATAAGCATCTGTATATAGATATCCCAGGAGAATTTTATATGGAAGAACAACCTAGCGTAGAAAATGTTAACTATGCCCTATTCATGGTTAACAACACCTCGCACGCTATTTTTTACGAGGAAGTAGAAAGTCTAATCGTAAGTCTTAGCCTGAGCACTCTGGGCAGAGCAAGCCATGATGGAAATAAAATCCTGGTTTGCACCAATCCGACCGATAACTATTTATTAGTTCCAACCGAGCTAATAAACGGCGGCAAGGAAGCCCTCATTGAGGTGTGGAACACCGTTTACCGTAAAAGGAGGTGAGTCTATGGGTGTACGCATGTCTAATTCTATAAAATAATTTAAGATCAGGCAGGTACCCTAGTACAACGTTTATCGGAGAGACGTCAGAATTCTCCGAACCAAAAACCCCAGAGTTTAACTCTGGGGTATTTTTTGTGTCTGCTACTTTGCTGCGCGAGATTCAATAATCTCTTGAGCTACATTAGGTGGAACTTCCTCGTAAGCGAATAGCTCCATAGAGGATGCAGCACGGCCCTGGCTCATAGAGCGAAGATCAGAGGTGTAACCAAAGAGGTTTGCAAGTGGACAAAATGCCTTAATTAATTTAGCACCACCATTAAGGTCTTCCATCTCATCTACGCGACCACGACGAGCGTTGATGTCGCCGATTACATCACCCATGAACTCTTCCGGAGTAGTGATTTCCATCTTCATGACAGGCTCCAAGAGAACCGGATTTGCTTTCTTGATGCCTTCGCGAGTAGCAAGTGCACCAGCTAAGGTAAAGGCTAGCTCGGATGAGTCTACATCGTGGTAGCTACCATCATAAAGTGTAGCTTTTACATCTACTACTGGATATCCGGCAATCACGCCACCAGCAAGAGTATCTTCTACACCTTTTTGAACTGGTTTACGATATTCTTGTGGAACAACGCCACCTTTAATCTGATCAATAAACTCAAATCCTTTGCCCGGCTCATTTGGCTCAAACTTAATCCAAACATCACCATATTGACCACGACCACCAGACTGTTTGATGTGCTTACCTTGAGCCTCAGCAGTACCACGAATAGTCTCGCGATATGCAACCTGAGGAGCACCAGTATTAGCCTCTACGCCATGTTCTTTGTTAAGACGGTCAATAATAATCTCTAGATGAAGCTCGCCCATACCAGAAATGATAGTTTGGCCAGTTTCCTCATCTGTATGAACGCGGAAAGTTGGATCTTCTTCTGCAAGTTTAGATAGACCTAGTGCCATCTTTTCTTGGTCAGCCTTGGTTTTTGGCTCTACAGCAATAGATACTGGTGGCTCTGGGAACTCAATAGACTCCAAATGAATTGGATGTGCTGGATCACAGAGTGTAGTACCAGTAGTAGTATCCTTAAGGCCAACAACAGCAGCAATATCACCTGCGCCTACTTGATCAATATCATCACGTTTATCAGCAAACATACGAACAATACGGCCTACACGTTCTTTATTGCCAGTAGTGGCATTTAAAATATAAGAACCGGATTTTAGCACACCTGCATAAACACGAATAAAGATTAGCTTACCAACAAATGGGTCTGTGGCAATCTTGAAGGCAAGAGCTGTAAGAGGTTCATTGTCATCAGCTTTGCGAATTACCTCATCGCCAGTCTTTGGATCAGTACCAACAGTTTGGCCTTGATCACGATCAAGTGGAGATGGAAGATAATCAACCATCAAATCTAGGACCTTCTCTACAATAACGCCACGACCATCACCACCTGTTACTAAGAAGAAATCGCCATCTAGGACGCGCTTTCTAAGAGCTGCTTTTAGCTCATCTACGGTGATGGCATCCTCGCCTTCATTGAAGTACTTTTCCATTAGTTTTTCATCTGCCTGAACGGCCTCTTCTACTAGCATTGCGCGTGCATTTTTGGCTTTTTCTACCATGTCTTCTGGAATCTCGCCTACTGTTAGCTCGTGATCTGCATAATCTTTGTAGGTGTAAGCCTTCATATCAATCAAATCTACTACACCGCAAATAGTTTTTTCAAAACCAATTGGTAGGTGAATAGCCACAGCATTTTTGGATAGACGCTTGTGGATAGAATCAAGAGATTTATAAAAGTCGCCACCAATTTGGTTGATTTTGTTGACAAAGCAAATGCGTGGGACACCATATTTGGTAGCCTGACGCCAAACTGTCTCTGACTGAGCCTCTACACCCATCTTGCCATCAAAGACAACCACTGCACCATCTAGTACACGAAGAGAACGCTCAACCTCAGCGGTAAAATCAATGTGGCCCGGAGTATCAATGATATTAATCTGGTGACCTTTCCAGTAAGCAGTAACAGCAGCGGATGTAATAGTAATGCCACGCTCTTTTTCCTGCTCCATCCAGTCTGTAGTAGCACCACCAGTATCACCCTTAACTAGGTCAATTTTATGTTTTAATCCTGTACGGTAAAGAATCGCCTCTGATGTAGTAGTCTTACCAGCATCAATATGCGCGATAATACCAATATTGCGAAACTTCGCAAGATCTTTGACTTCTGCCATATTTTTCCTTATTTAATTTATTATATTGTCTTTATTCTTGGACTTAGCTACTGTCCACGAACTAGCTTCTTGTTCCACACAAAAAGATTAAGACCTTGCGATTATTCTATCATAAATCACCAGAGTTTGACAAGAGGAATTATAATCTTCTCAACCTTGACGTAATTCTTTTAATAACATGTGGTCTTCCCACCTCAAATTATTCTCACTACAGTAATTTTAAGTCATACAGGTTTAGCCTTGTCAAAATTATATATACAGGGCATCCTTTAAAAAGCTTGGCTATATGCAGCCCACGGGCCGGCTTGTGTCGCCTGTCTGTAGCTACGCGCCAGAATCTACGTCATTCGGAAATAGAAAGCAAGCTTTCATTTCCTCATTTCCTTGGTTCGTTACAGGGACACTACGCGATAGCATAGCGCTCGTTAGCGCTATATTGCCCGTGGTTCTGCATATAGTCAAAC
>JAFRAV010000040.1 GCA_017405225.1 Candidatus Saccharimonadota bacterium
CTACCAGGGTAGCCTTGCACACTTGTGGTCTTCTACTATTGTTAGTAGCACCACTGCTTATATTTTGGCTACGTGGTCTACACTTGTGCAACCTGCAGGGTCCTATAATAATGCAGGCGGGATCGCTCTCCGTTGCGCTATTAGAATTCTACCCCGTCTTTCCTTCTCAGCTATTCTTGTGTTAATTCCCTCTAAGTATCCATAAACATATTACAACATATTTTTGAGTAGTGATTCCCTATTTTCTGCACTTCTAGATTAATTGCTATTGTCGCAAATGTTCCCTGTTGATTTTTCCTTAAAAATCATTTTGTGCTGTTCTTCCCTGTTTGACTTTGTATAAAAATAAGCATTTTTCCACGCGTAAATATTTGCATTATAAAAACAAACATTTCATAAATAGTTATGCTTTTCCCCTCTTGTTTGCCTATAGTAATACTATTCTATGATAAAATTAGAGTATGTCATACATTCGCCAATACAAAACCAAATCTGGCGCAATAGGGGTGCAAATCTGTGAAAAAGAGCGTGGCGTTGTAGTAAAAACACAACAAGTCGGCTCTGCTAACAGTGATGGTGAACTTAGGCTTTTGCTTAAAAAAGCTCAGCGCATCATAGATCATAATCGCACACCTCTCTTTGATTTAGAGGATTTTGACCATAAATACAAATATCGCCATCAGTAGGGAATTAGCGCCTCTTTAGCTTGCGAATTGTACGATTAGCTTTGCGAGCTAGGTTGTATAGACGGTATTTGTTACGATGGAGAATAACATCGTAAGTACCACAATACTGAACCTCATGACCTCCAAACGACTTCTTAAACTTGGTAAAGCCGGCCCACGGATGAAATGTAGGAGCGTCATCAGGGGCAATACCCCAAAAATCCAGGTGCTTTAGACCGATTTTTTTAGCATCAAAGATAGCTGTGGTTAGGATTGCTACAGTGGCAGGCAGGCGACGATAATCGTTATCAGAGGCAGATTGCATATAATAGCGCGTATCCCCATAATCAAAGAACAGGGAAGAGGCAATTACTTTGTTAGCTTTTTTGCTTGGCTGGGATTTCTCTAGCTCTGTCACCCAATCTGGCAAAACCTCCATTTTTTTAGAATCAAAATGGGCTAAGTATAGAGTTGCAAAATCTTGGCTTAGTTCTTTGACATAATAATCTTCAGAATAAATGCCGATGTTTTTCTTCTTAGCTAACCTCTGTTGCAAATCTATCAAGTAGTGTATATCGGAAGTATTTTTAGAAGTAGTAATGGTAATACCTTTTTTGGGGAATTGGTTAAAACAAGTTCGCGTGCCCTGAGTAAAATTAGAGATAATTTGCTCATCTGGTTGGTCTAAATCAAGCACCCAAGTTTCTCGTGGGTTTAGATCCTTGGTTTTTTTGGCGTTTTTGCGTTTAAGCCACTGAGAGGCGATTTTAGGCGATTGTGGCTCTATCCTGATAAATATAGCACCTTCGCGCCTTGCAAGGCTTAGAAGTGCTTCCATGGCCTTATCAAAGCCACTTTTTGTTTTAGCATAAGGGCCATAAGGCAAATACAAATAATTGCCAAACTTGGTTTGTTTATTGATTGCTAGATAGGTATAATCTGTTGACTCTTCAAAAAATGATTTCTCACCTAGTTCATTTTGTAATTTTTGCCACTCCCTAGTTTGCTGAAACGGAATATCCATAAGTAAATTATATCATAAAAGGCCTAGCATATTTCTGAGCGAGGCATAATGTTTAGCTTGTATGGATCGGTTGGCTTTATCCCTGAAGCGATTTCATAAAAAGCAGCTACACCCACCATGGCGGCATTATCACCAGCAAATTTTAGGGCAGGGAAGAACACTTTTGTTTTGTTGCTAAATCTGGCCAAAGCTGTGTTACGCAAGTCTTCATTTGCACTAACTCCACCTGCAATCACTATAGAGCGTGTATCTGGGTACTGCGATAAGGCTTTAGCTAATTTGTCTAACAGTATTTTAGTGGCGGTTTTTTGGAATGAAGCAGCAAAATCGGCCTTTTGTTGTGTAGAGAGCAGCTCGGCTAGCTTGTATGATGGATAACTAATAGGCACATTTACCTCTTTCTGGACAGCCCTTAGCACCGCAGTCTTTAGCCCAGAAAAAGAAAAATCTAAGTCCTTAATCTGTGGAATAGGGAGTTTGTACTTGTCTGGATTGCCGTTTTTGGCTGCCGCTGCAATGGATGGCCCGCCAGGGTAGGGAAGACCAAGTATTTTGGCAATCTTATCATAGCATTCTCCTACTGCATCATCTAACGTAGTACCAATAATCTCAAAATTATTGTGCTCACTCATTCTGATTATTTGCGTATGACCGCCTGATACTACCAGAGATAATAGAGGGAATTCTGGAGCTTTTGTAGAATCGTAAGAGGTTTCTATTGTCTTGTCATCGGTAGATGGCAACCAATTGGCATAAATGTGGGATTTTAGGTGGTGTATAGCATAAAGTGGCTTGTCGTGCAAAATAGAGAGTGTACGCGCAGTTAGTGTTCCAATAAGCAGTGAGCCTAGCAGTCCAGGGGTATGAGTGACAGCAATAGCGTCAATTTGGTCCCAGTCGTCCTCTGGTGCGGAAGAATTACCACTCTTCTTTGTTAGCCCCGCCCCTACAAATGCCTGATGAATGACCGGCAAAATTGCTTCTAGATGCGATCTAGCTGCCACCTCTGGAATTACTCCACCATAAGATTTAAAGATATCAATTTGAGAAACTACCACACTAGAAAGAAGCTCTGGCATCGCCTGAGGTGCCGAGCTAGTGGAATTGACCGGCTCGCCAGCAATAATTGCTGCGGCGGTCTCGTCACAAGAAGACTCAATTGCTAAGATTTTCACAACAATAATTATACCATATTACCCCTATAATTTCTAGTGCAACAAGACTAAGTGGTAATGGCTAAGACTAGTTATATGCTTTCGCTAGTTACAAATAACATCATAGCAATAAATGCTACACATAAGATTAGACCAATTCCAAGCAAAAGTATCTGAGCGAGAATCATTACATTGTTCCTTGCGGTAGATTGCTCTGGGCGAGTTATTGTTCGCTTAATTCTGTTTAGCTCTGCTTTGGAATCGGAATTATTGACTGCCTGTGCCTTTTTGCGATTAGATTTGGCATTTTTTTGATGAAATCGCATATTTAGATAATAATTGAGTAATCCCACAAAGATAGATAAGCAAAAGATTACAATTGATGACATAATCAAAATCTTTTGCAAAATACTGATTGTTGCCAACACGTTGCTAGTACTGATAGCGGTTGCAAGAAGGGCCACAAATGCAAGAGTAATGGTAATTAGATTATTACTCAGTTGGTTCTCAGTTTCGTAGCTATGACTAGCTGACTGTTGGGCATCTTCTGCTAGATTGCTGATTTTTGTGGGTTTTTCAGATGAGATATCTTTTTCCATAAGCATATTATATCACAGGCTGGATTGGACAGAGTTTTGCCGATGAAATTTTCCGTGTTTTCCAGAATACTCACCCTGATATTGTCCTGGAACCAATTAATATGGTAGACACTGTCGCAATTCTAGTAAATGACGCAAGAGGCAACTAATCGTCTATAGGACACAATCTTGTAAATTATTAATCACTATGCTATTATTAATCTAAATATTATTATTAAAAAATAGGATTATAAATGGTGGGTAGAAAGAAGGAAGATATGGCGTTTGCAAATACAGCCACAATGACTATTACAAGTGTTGGCCAGATGACTATCCCTAAGAAAATGAGAGAAAAATATGGCATAAAAGATGTCGCAACCCTAGTAGAAACCCCACAGGGAATACTAATCCAAAGGCTTTTACCACTAGATGAGCGAATGGAGGTTATACGTTCCAAGTGGAGTCCAGCTGTTCATAAAAAAATCAAAGCAAATGCTGGCAAAACCGCTGCACAGTTTAGAAAAGAAATCATCAAAGATACAGGGGAAATAAGTGCGTAAAGAGCTAACCCTAGACACAAATGTTTTGCTTAGGCTAATTCTTCATGATGATGAAGTATACTTTGAGAGAGCTGTGGCGCTTATAAATACCCCTAGATGCTATTTTACAATTCTTGATCAGGTGATACTTGAGTGTGTTTATATACTAGAAAAGAAAGATTTTGGTCTTACGCGCCCTCAAATTGCTGAAGCTATAACTGCCATCATGCTGGAGCCAAGGCTAGATTATAACGAGCCACTTTTTAATAAAGTTTTTAAAGAGTATATTAGTCACCCCAAGTTATCACTTACAGATTGCTATATATCTTATAAAGCCGATGAGTTGGGCAGGGGGATGCTCTATACCTTTGACGAAAAATTTGCCCGTCAGAGCAAATATACTAAATTAGTCCCATAAAAACCATCTCTGATGTGCTAGTTCTAATTGGTATTGGCATAGTATTTGTTGGCGTTGGAGTCTTCTTGTTTTTTAAAAATAGCTTATAAGGACTCTGGCGGAAGTGCCTGGACTAAGTGTAGACCTCAAAACAATGAAAAAGCACGGAACTCCGTGCTTTTTAAATGTGCTAGAGGTTTTTAGATTTTTTGAGAGCAAACTTATAGATACTTTTTTTAGGCAAAAGAGTTTCATCTACCATATCATACCCATAATGATTAGCAATATTTTCAATTAGCCACTCATCGTCATAAATGAAGCCAGTAAATAGACCAGCATGCTTAAAGCTTAGCAGAAAACTACTTCTTTTAAATGCTCTTTTTAGTCTAAATCTCCACTCTACCTTGCGCCAATAGCGTGCATATCTAATAGAACGATTACAATCAGAAACCATACGCCTAAGAGATGCCGGATAGTTTAGATAGTAGCCACTGTTTTTTGCCACAAAATCACCTCCCTTATAACGTTCTAAACTCCAGTCCAACTCCAAGTTTCTAAAACATTATAACACAAAAGCCCACAGGAGCTTTGGCGGGAGCGTCTGGACAAAGTCTGAGCAAAGCTGATGTGGTATAATGTAATCAGGTAGAACATGAAAAACAAAAAGCTATCATTTCCAACTAAAATTTTGATTTTAGACAACATTCTTTGTAAGATTTTTTCAGTTTTTACTGGAATTTTTTTGTCAGCATATTTTTACAAAATATCTGAAGATTATGTATTCCAACTTGCGCTTTACAATGTAGTTGGTTGGATTTTCGCAACTCTCGGTGCAGTTTTCTTAGCAGATACGATTAAGCGTAAAGACAAAATTTGGTTTTACCGTATCGGCATAATTATTAAAACTATTTTTGCTTTCACCATTTTAATATTGGGGCAAGATATTACGAACCATGTTATTTCTCTCGGTGTTTTGTATGGTTTAATGACTGCTACGAATGGATTCCCATTTAATATGATTGAATCAGAAAACATTACTAATGGCGAAAGAATACGATACCTTGGCTATGGTAACGCTTTAACTGGCATAGTCAGTATCATTGCTCCGCTCATTATTGGACGATATATTACTGAGACTAGTTACACGGCCACCGCCGTACCAATCATCGTTATTACGATTATGGAACTTCTAATCAGCTTTTTCCTAAAATCAAAAAACAGAACTACTAAAAAACTAGCTCTAAAAAGCTTCTTCAAAAAATTCTCAAAAGACAAAACTCTTTGGAGACTTTATGCCATAGAGTTTTTTAAAGGCGTTAATCGCCACGGAGTTATGGGACTTGTAGCCTCGCTAATTATTATCAGGGCTTTGCCGAACGACACCGCAATCGGAGATTGGTCTGCCATATTTGCGGCCTTAGGCGTAGTAGCTATGTTGATTTTTGGAAAGTACTATAAGAGAAAGTTCCAAACCGCAACCATCGTTACATCAACAATACTAATAGGTATTTCTACGACATTAATTATGATAAGCCCAACGTTTATCTCAATCGTTGCTTACAATATAGCCTGCGAAGTTTTTCTTCATCTCATTGAGAAGATTTCCAGTGCTAATCTTTTTGATTACTCAAATAGCGGTATTTACAAAAATCGTTATAATACAGAATATTTTACTTTTAGAGAATTATTCCTAAACGCTGGCAGAATTCTTGGGTACTTAATTCTCATGCTTTTAGCTTTATTTGGTGTGGTTTCAGCCGCCATCAACACCACGTTTATTGTGGTGATTATCTCTATAATTATCATGTCTGGTCTAATCATTCGAACGAAAGTCAAATAATCATTGCCCCAAGGGCCAATCAGCTTTCTTCATATATGCTAGTGTAGATCCCCAGCGCTCCTTTCAAAAACAAAATACGAGAGCAAGCTTCCGATTTTATTTTTTTGGCGGGGGTGCCTGGACGGAGTTCAAAACAACGCTGATTGTGTTATAATTACATCAATAGCTAGGCTAAGCCCTTTGGAAAGGTGGTGATAAAATGAACTATAACGAAGAAATTGCGAGCATGTTTAAAGAATTTGGACTCGAAA
>JAFRAV010000041.1 GCA_017405225.1 Candidatus Saccharimonadota bacterium
AAGTCATCTTGGTTACAGCCTCGTCAAAAATAGCTCGTAATTCCTTATGTAAAGAAATAGCTTCGCTTCTTCACATAAGGTAATTACTCATATTTTTGACAGAGGTGTAATCCGCTTTTAATGACTTAAAATTACCGTAGTGAGAATATTTGTCTGAGAAGACAATTTATTATCTTGAGACGCAACGGAGAGCGAGCCCGTACACCTTATTAGTGGACCCTGTAGGTCGCACACCCGCAGACCACGTGCCCAAGCTATAAGCACCGGTACTACTAACGATAGTAGAAGACCACGAGTCCGCACTGTTGCCCTGATTGTACAAGCGACCAGCAGTCCAGCGGTAGTCGCCAGAGTAGACATAATCTAGTGGATATGTATGTAGCCCTGTTCCAGCATCCTGATTATTGCCATAGCCATACTGGGTGAAGAGGTAGGACCAGGATGCTAATCATTGATGTGCTTATTTTTTGATTTACTCAGAATAACTATATTATTGTATCAGCATTGCCACCAAGATTATAATAGCCAATATTACACGGTAATATCCAAATGCCTGAAGCGAGTTAGACTTCTTGAGATATTTAATGATAAAACTAATAGCAATCAAACCAAACACAAGCGCAAATAAGTTAGATAAACAAATCAGTCCAAAATTTGCTGCAAAAAAACTTCTAGCGCCGGACGACATTAAAGTCTTTGCGCAAACAGCCGTCATTAGAGGAATAGATACCAAGAATGAATAATCTGCAGATGATTTGCTATTTAGTCCCATCAGCCTACCAGCAACAATCGTAGAGCCAGAACGTGATACACCTGGTATTAACGCGAATACTTGTGCAATGCCTATTGCTAAGGCACGTGACGGAGATAAGTGAGTCTCATCTTTTAGCTCGGGTTTTTTTGGTAATTTATCAATAAATATCATTAACATACCAACAACACCCATAGCGATACCTATTGTATAGAGCGAGGAGAAGAAAGAATTTTCCTCAATAATCTTGGCAAACAACAACCCCGCTAGGCCGGCTGGGATACAAGTAATAATCACGTTTGAGGCAAATCTAATATCTCTTTTCTTGAATATAGTAACTAAAATCTTCCAGATACGTTTGTGGTAGTAGATAATCAGTGCAATCAGTGTGCCAAAGTTTATTAGCTCAAGAAAATAATGAAAATCCTCTGGCCTACCGCCAATTATTTGCTGAACTATTTCTAGATGCCCAGAGCTAGAAACTGGTATAAACTCTGTGAGACCTTGGACAATACCAAGGATAATTGCTGTAAACATTGTCATACAAGTATTATAACATATTAGCTGTTCCATCTCTGGCATATTCACCACAAATCTGGTATAATACTGCTAAGTATTTCAATAATTTTGATGGCAAGGGCCAGAAGGAGATATCATGTCAGGACACAGTAAATGGGCTACTACCAAACGTCAAAAAGCGGTTGTAGATGCCAAACGTGGCGCATTGTTTACAAAAATTGGCAATCAAATTGCCATCGCTGCTCGTAGTGGCACAGATCCTGCCATGAATCCATCTCTAGCCATGGTATTAGAAAAAGCTCGCCTTGCTAATATGCCAAAGGCCAACATTGAGCGCGCCATTGCTCGTGTAGCTGACAAATCTTCCGCCGCCTTAGTAGAAGAAACATACGAGGCCTATGGTCCTGGTGGTATTGGCATTGTAATAGAAGTTGCAACAGACAACAAAAATCGTACCATGCCAGATGTTCGTAATGCACTCCAAAAGAACGGTGGTCGCATGGCTGATCCTGGCACTGTGATGTTCCAGTTTGAGAGGAAGGGTGTAATATTTATTACCGACAATGGTGACGATGCTATGATGATTGCTCTTGATGCTGGTGCAGAAGACGTTGTAGACGAAGACAACGGCACAGAAATTACCACTGCATCTAGTGATTTGATGAAAGTCCGCCAAGCCTTAGTAGATGCAGGTATGAACGTTACCAGCGCCGAGCTAAAATACGTTCCAACCTCTACCATAGAACTTGATGGCGAAGACCTAGAAAAGGCAGAAAAACTCCTAGATGCAATTGATGATTTAGACGACGTTACCGCAGTACATACAAACTTGGGATAAATTATTATTTGAGTGTATAATTCCATAGGATTTCTCCAGAGTCTTTGTTGAGCTTGCCATTTTCCACTTGTAAATGCCCCCCCCCCGTCTAAGTCATAACCAAAACCTAAAAATAACTAATGCCTAAAGCAACGGAGAGGTGGTCCGGTTGGTTTACCTGTCAATTCCGCCATATGTAGATTATTGTTATTCCAGGAATGTATTCTATAAGCATCGGCATTACTATAAACAGTAGCCGACCATCCAGTCATTAGATCAAATTGACGGTACAAACGCCCATATTCCCAATGAAAATAACCAGAATCAATGTTGTCTAACGGATAAGACCTTATCCCATTGATTCCATCCTGATTATCGCCATAGCCATACTGGGTAAAGTGGTAGGACCAGGATGATAATTTGTATAGCGCAACGGAGAGCGATCCCGCCTGCATTATTATAGGACCCTGCAGGTTGCACAAGTGTAGACCACGTAGCCAAAATATAAGCAGTGGTGCTACTAACAATAGTAGAAGACCACAAGTGTGCAAGGCTACCCTGGTAG
>JAFRAV010000042.1 GCA_017405225.1 Candidatus Saccharimonadota bacterium
TAATTTTAAGTCATTAAAGCGGATTTTACCTAGTCAAAATTATGCGCAATTACCTTATGAAATGAGGCGAAGCTATCTCATTTCATAGGGAATTGGAAGTAATTTTGACAAGGCTAAAACCAAGATGACTTAAAATTACTGTAGTGAAAATTATTTGGGCTGGGAAGACCGAAATTAGATTGCTTGTCGTTCTAGCTTTAGCCTCTCAATCAAGGCTTCTTTTTCTGCTATCAACTTACGAGTCTCTTCCACTAGCTCTGCTGGAGCTTTATCTACGTAATTTGGATTCATCATTCTGAGGTTCAAAGCATCTAACTCGCGGCCTACCGCAAGAATTTTGTTGTCTAAAGATTCTGCATACTTTGCCACAATGTCTTGCGATACATCTAAGTAGACCTCGTGATTTGCAAGTGCAAGGCGAAGTCCTCTTGGCTGGCCCTCAGTAGAAATCACAGAGGAAACTCTAGTTAGATGTTGCACCAAAAGCTGATTATCATCTACGATGGAATCATCACCATACAATAATACTACATCATTACGAGAGAAGTGTTTATCCGCCTCAGATAATGCCTGGATAGTGCTTCTGGTATGTGTGACTACATCCATTAGTTTATCGTAATTTTCTGCGCTGATAGGATCATATTTATAATCTTTTGGCCAACGCTCAGCTATCAGTAAACCATCTGTCCAAGACAAATTCTGCCAAATTGCTTCTGTAACAAATGGAGCAAACGGATGAAGCATTTTGAGGATGCTTTCTAATGTAGATTTTAGAAGTGGGATATTCTTATATATCTTTTCTGTCTCTACAAACCAATCTGCGTATTTATCCCATATTAGTGAATGCATTGTTTCTACTGCTTCCGCAAAACGGTAGCCCTTCATTTGAGATTCTATCTGCCAACGTGCCTCATTGATTTCTCGGCAAATCCAGTCTTCACCTACGTTATCAGTAGACGGCTCTGCTGAGTTGGAACTATCTTGACCTTCATCTACAATAGATTGAATAAACCTTGCTACATTCCACAACTTATTACAGAGATTTCTACCAGATACAACAGATTGCTCAGAAAATGCCTGATTCATACCGGCAGAACGTCCGCGGAGTATCCCCATGCGAAATGCATCAGAGCCATATTTAGCTACCATATCTAGTGGATTTAGCACATTGCCTTTACTCTTACTCATCTTTTGGCCGTGTGCATCCAAGACTAGACCATGAAGATAAACTTCCTTAAATGGCACCTCTTTGGTAACATACAAACCCATCATAATCATACGTGCTACCCAAGCAAAGAGAATATCGGCACCAGTCTCCATTACATTAAGTGGATAATATGGATTCTTCTGGCCCTCCTCCCAGTTGGTACAGACAATTGGCCAGTGCGAACTAGAAAACCAAGTATCAAAAGTATCTTCGTCGCGTACATAGCGCTCTCCGTGTATTTCTATCTCTGACAAATTTGTTCTGGTGTCAAATATCCACTCACCCGTGTTAACGTTCCTAAACATTGGAATAGCTATACCCCAAGGTATTTGACGAGAAATATTCCAATCTTTTAGCCCCTCTAGGTAGTTGATGAGCACACGCTTCTTAGAAGTAGGGAAGAATTTAATCTCGTCTGCTTCTAGATGCTTGATGGCAGTTTTGGCAAGTTTTTTGACATCTACAAACCATTGCTCTTTTAGTGTAGGCTCTATTACAGTGCCACACTTATAGCAATGTGCAACAGAGTGAACTATTTCTTTCTCGCCACGAAGCAGCTCTGCATCTTTTAGCGCTTGTAATGCTTTCTTGCGACAATCTGCAGTAGTAAGTCCCGCAAACTCTGGACCACAATTTTCTAGCATTGCGCCATCATCACCAATTACGCGAATACGTGGCAAATTATGCCTCTCGCCTACCTCATAATCATCGTAATCATGCGCCGGGGTAATTTTGACAGCACCAGTACCGTACTCCATATCAGCGTGCTCATCCGCGATGATTGGGATTTCTCTGTCTGTAAGTGGGAGTTGGACTTTTTTACCTACTAAGTCTTTGTATCTATTGTCCTCTGGATTGACGGCTACTGCTACATCGCCAAATAATGTTTCTGGGCGAGTGGTAGATACTATAATTTCTTGATCACTATCTACAACTGGGTATGCAATATCCCATAACTTGCCTTTTTCGTCTTTGTGGTCTACTTCTATATCGGCAAATGCAGTTTGGTGCTTAGGACAATAATTAACTAGTTTTTCTCCTCTGTAAATCATGCCATCTTGCCACATTTTCTCAAACGTAGCATATACTCTGCGAACAACATTCTCGTCTAGGGTAAATGTAAGGTCTTTCCATGAACAACTAGCACCCAAAGCTCGTACCTGAAGCTCCATATTACCTCGTTGTTCTTCTACAAAATTCCAGACCTGAGCATAAAGCTCATCGCGCGAGTACTCAAACCGGGTGTGGCCCTGAGCTTCTAGAACACGCTCGTATACTACCCATGTCTCAAATCCAGCGTGGTCGGCACCTGGAATGTACCAAGTCATATCACCACGGAGACGATGATAACGAGTTAGTGAATCTTCTATTGCGATAGTGAGCCCATGACCAATGTGGAGATTGCCATTGGCATTTGGTGGCGGCATGACAATAGAGTAGTGAGTAGGATCATTGCTTGGCTTGTTGTCGTATAGCTTTTCGTCAGCGCCAACTTTGCCACCAGGCAAAAACTCATCTGCGGTTTCCCATGCGGCATATATTTCTGGCTCGTATTCCCCTGGTTCGTATGAACTCACAAATTTCATCAAAATCTCCAATTATCTCTTTTTATTTTATCATATTTTTGAGAGGATAGGGGATTATGCTTCTATACTATAGAACTTTTTAGTACCGGTCTTCTTGATATAAAATGCAAGTATTACAAAAACAATGGCAAAAATACCCACACCACTAGCAAGAACTAAGTCTAATGATACGCCATTACTTAATAGTTGAATCAGTCCATACACAACCACCGCTGTAACACCCATGCCAAAGAATGTCGCCACAAGAGCACTCACACTCTGTTTTACTGCTTCTGCATCAGTCTCGGCATTCATTTTTGGGTATTTTAGGTTAAAAATAATACCAAACAGCTCTGCCACCATTGGCAAGACAAACGAGGCAAGCAAAATCAAAAGGATTTGCAAAGCGCTAAAATTAAACCTAAGGAGCATAATCAAATCTCCTACCAGTATAAATGGCAACATAATAATCACTGCTGTCAGAACTTTGCCAAGCAAAATCTTCTCTGGTTTTACCGGGATTGTTTTGAGAATATTATACGACCTACCCTCTAGAGAAATCATGGAGCAAGTGATAGAAGACATCATGGAGCCCATCACAATTAGCCCAAAGAGAATCGCCGGAGCATTATTTTTTAGTATCTCTGGTAAATCAAATTCAAATTTAACGCCATAAGTATTCATCAGCCCTGCCGCGCTATCCACATTAAAGCTTACCAAATAGCATCCAATTACAAACAGTACCAGGCCAAATCCAGCATTTACTACAAACACTGGGGAATCAATAAAGCGATGCATTTCTTTTGCAATAATTGCATTCATCACGCTCTTTTTCTTGACCTTGTAAACAAGGTTTTTGGCGTGATTTTTGACGGTTTTTACTCTGGAATTAATCTTGTAATAAACTTTTCCAAGCACAGCGACGAGCGTGCCAAAGAGCGCCAAATGAATTGCTATATAGAGAATCAATGTCCATATATTAAAATCTGTCACCATGCTGATATAGGCGCCAACTGGATAATATAACTTAGTGATAACCTCATTAATACTGGTGGCGTTCTCGGCAATTGCGCCCATGATGCTTTCTAGTTTACTCAGTACCACTAGGATAGCAATCAAAAATACTGTAGTTGTAATAATTTGTACTAGGTTTTTCATCTTAAACCGCGCAGAGAACCCAGCTGTAATTCCACCGATAATACAACCTATTACAATTGGAACCACTGGCAAAAAAATCAGCGCTGCAGCCGATGCTACAAAAAATGTTGGCCCCACCTCTACGCGCATAGCATAGGCTATCATGGTTGGAATAAGAAGCAGGGAATTATAGAGCAATTCAAATAAATAAAACTTAAATAGTCTAATAAATAGCACTGTAGATTTTTTTACTGGCAGGCTTAGCATCAAATCATCGTCTTTGCAATTAAATAGCAAGCTACTAGACTTGTATACACCCTCTACAATAGTCATTAGGGAGATAATCAAAGCAAACAAAGTCAGCACCACAAAACCTGCGCCCACTTCTGCTAATGAATCAAGAAACATATTGGCGTATCCCCAAGCCGCAATTGCCACAAAAACAGCAATAATAATCGGGAACGCAGGATTTGCTTTTTTGCCATTTTTATTTTTGCCAATTTGGAATATCTGCATGCCTTCTGTCATGCTTGCCTTTAGGAGTGAAATCAGTTTTCCCATTTGGACCACCTATTTTTCTAGTTCCAAGAAGATTTTTTCTAGAGATTTGTCGCCTTTGACCGAGCGCATGCTTCCCACTTTGATAAGTTCACCTTTTTTGATAATGGCAACCTTGGTGCAAAGTTTTTCCGCCACATCTAGAATATGTGTAGAGAAGAAGATTGTCTTGCCACTTTTGATCATCTCGCGCATGATCTCTTTCATATCAAAAACCGCCTTTGGATCTAGGCCTACAAATGGCTCGTCCATAATCAGCACCTTTGGATCGTGTGCCAGGGCTGCAATCAAAGCAACTTTCTGTTTCATACCATGAGAGAATGAATTAATCGTATCATTCATATTTTTTTCTAATTCAAAAATCTTGACGTATTTTTTGATGTTTTTTTCGCGTTTTTCTTGCGAAACTTCATACATATCACAGATAAAATTGATAAAATCAATAGCCTTCATATTCTCATATAGTTCCGGGTTGTCAGGAACGTAAGCTATTTGCTCTTTGCAGGCGATTGGCTCTTCTTTGATGGACTTTCCGTTAATTAGGATTTCTCCTTCATCAAAGTCGTGGATACCAGTAATGGCTTTAATCAATGTGGTCTTGCCAGCTCCATTATGGCCGATAAAGGCAAAGATTTCACCATCGTCCACATCAAAATTAATATTTTTTAGCGCAGTTTTGTTACCGTATTTTTTGGTAACGTTCTTAATCTCTATCATGATTATATTATACTACATGGCGGAAGCGAGAGGATTATTGCAATATCCTCTGTGCTTAGAGCCGCCAGATTAGTGTGGTATAATACAACTAGCTAAATCATGAAAAACAAAAAACAGCTAGTCTTCATCAGCCTACTTAGAAAAATCATTGAAATTTTTTCTAGCTTCTTTCTCAACATCTATCTATTTAAACTTGTAAATGGCGATTTTAACTTCATTCTGCTCTATGCTACGGTCCATGCTGTAGCGGGATGTGTCTTTGGATATTTTTTGATGCGATATATCTCCCCAAAAAACGCTAATTTCATTTTTAAATCAAGTTATATCTGTGAAATTATTTCTATTTTGATGCTAATTATATTTAAAGAAAATCTTCTGA
>JAFRAV010000043.1 GCA_017405225.1 Candidatus Saccharimonadota bacterium
ACACCTCTGTCAAAAATATGAGTAATTACCTTATGTGAAGAAGCGAAGCTATTTCTTTACATAAGGAATTACGAGCTATTTTTGACGAGGCTGTAACCAAGATGACTTAAAATTACTGTAGTGAGAATTATTTGAGCTGGGGAGACCGCATATTATTAAAAAGAATTAAACGCAGGTATATCCACCATCCACCGGCAAGATTACACCAGTAACATAACTTGCCTCTTTGCTAGCCAAGAAAATTGCGGCGGCATTTAGCTCGCCCTCTTTGCCATAGCGCTCCATTGGTACATGAATTTTAGCAAATTGTTGGAATTGTTCCGTGTCTAGTACTGGCTGAGTTAGCTCGGTATAGAAGTATCCTGGACAAATTGCATTACAAGTAATGCCAGATGTTGCCAGTTCTGCAGCCACAGCACGAGTAAAATTCACTACTGCACCTTTGGATGTGTGATAGGCAATTGTAGGAATTTCTGTGTTGCCAACTAGACCATACATAGAAGCGATACTAATAATGCGGCCATAGTTGTTTTTCTTCATGATATTACCAAATGCGCGCGTCATCTTAAATACGCTAGTTTCATCAGTAGCAATTGTAAAATCCCACTCATCATCGGCCATATCAAGTACCCCCTTATCTTTGGAAGAACCAGCACAGTTTAACAAAATATCTACTCGGCCATATTCTTTTTCCACTGCTTTGGCGGCATCATTGATGCTTTCCGTAGAAGTAACGTCACATTTTACTGGCAATACCTTGACATTGTAATCCTTCTTTAGTTCTTTAGCAAACTCTTCTAGCCGCTCAAAACGACGAGCAAGAATTGCAAGATTTGCTCCCTGAGCAGCAAACGCTTTTGCCATTTGCTTACCAAGACCACTAGATGCTCCAGTTACTACGGCCACTTGTCCTTTTAGGTCAAACATAAAAACTCCTTAGGTTATATTTATTCTATTTTACTATAAATATCTGCTATCTGAAAAATGTTAGATCATTTTGACCTCTCAAATAGCTCTCGCGAAATGTCATATAGTTGCTGAATATGGTTTTCTAGGAAATAATAGTGCTTTACATAGGCTATACTCAAAATCCAGAGTAATAACGTAACGATTCCAGTTGGCAAAAACTCAAGCCAACTACTGGATGGCGTTACAGATAAAAGCCAAATACAAATTGCGGTCATCACTAGTGTAAGTGCAATAAAAAAGAACATAATAATCAGGTGTATTAGCCGCTCGTGTTGAAAATTTTGCAACATCTCACGGTGATACTCTATAAGAGAACGCGATACATTTTTGCCTTTTTGCGCTTTTATGTACTTCTCGTACTGTCTGATTCGTTCTTCCATATTCTAAGTATAGCATAAACGTATCTAAAATCATAAAACCCCCAAACATGATGGGGGCAAAACTCAACTCTACACTTTTATTTTAGTATAAGCATTGTCAAATTGTCAAGATGATTTTTATAAAAAACTATCAGAATTCAAAATACTGAAAGTCCCTATTATCTCGCCAAGATAAACCAGATAGATAAGAGATGTCTCCTAGCACTTCTTTGTATCTTTTTTCGGTGATTTTATCGTTCAAAAACTGTTCTGTTGCCTCAAATAATTTTACGCATCTATCCAAAGATTCGTCGTATATTTCAAAAAATGATTGATTTTTGCGAATAGTATTATCAGTAGGGTAACACCATTCTTTATGCGATTCATTAAAAATTGACATATCTATTGAGTCTACGTGATAGCTAAAATATTCAATCTTGATACTTTTTCTTGGTGTAATACGATCTATTCTTTTGTAAAATGCTTTTTTGAGGCCACGCTTATCTTTTGTAATATATTTCATGCCTAAATAGAGAATGTTCAGAGCATGTTGATATTTCTCTCCGCCTTTAGCTATTCCAAATGTCTCCTCATACGTGCTGTCTAATACTTCTACCAAGGTCTTATTTAGTTTGTGCCTAGACACTAATGTAAACATCTTGTAATCACTAAACTTTTTCTTTTCGCGCTGTTCATACATATATGCATCAATTTCTAATTCCATCTTGGAATGAAGCCCAGCATATTTACGCGTAGATTTATCACCTTTTACGTATTGTCCAGTTTTATAGATAATATACGGATGACATTTACTATCCAGAATATAATGCGTTAGATGTCCATAAAGCGCGGCAAGCACAGTAGGATTTTTTTGCAAATCTCTCTCTTTGATTTCTCTGATAAAATTCAAGAAAAAATCATCTATACAGTTAGTATGTAGATAATCTCCAATCTCTTCACGGAGAGGGAATTTTTCATACACAAAAAAAGGGTCAAAAGAGAAGCTAAACAGTTCATAAATATGTTCTGCATCTTTTAACGATTTTTTTAGTTTCGGACTACTTTTCTGAAGGACATCCCTCGCAAAGTAGGTATGTGTCAGTAAATTTGGCATTTTATCAGTTCTTGGTGGGCGGGGAGGGAATCGAACCCTCACTCCCGTAAAGGAACCAGATTTTGAGTCTAGCGCGTCTACCAGTTCCGCCACTCGCCCAACAGAATCTATTATATCATAAAAAACCCTGAGATAAAATATCCCAGGGTTTGATAGTACATATCTTATATTATACCACACTTTTTATTTTTTGTCAATATTCCATAAGCATTTTCATTATTCTGCCATTTATGTTATAATGCTCATATGGAACCTACATCTGGTGGGACGAACCCAACGTCTAGGCAGAGAGACGCTGCTGCTGAAATTGCCCGCAAGAAAGTCTTAGCGGCATATTCTTCTGATGCAAATACTATTGGGACTTTTTCTAGGAGCATCTTATCAGATCCATACAAAAAACGTGCTTACCGCAACCTTGGTTATACTGCTCGTCGGCTCAGTGCGCCTACTACCAATACACCTATCCCTCGCACTCCTACCGCTTACAAACAGGCACCTATTCAAACCAACATAGCCCAGCAAAAAGTCCAAAATAGCCCATCTGACCAGGGTGTTAATTGGCAAAAATATCATTCCGCCTGGCAATATTATTACCAAAAATACTACAGCGAGTATTATGCTAAGGCCGCTAACCAGATGATAGAGAACGAGCGTCTCAAAAACAATGTAAACAATCTCAAAAATGCCCGCAAAGAACACGACGAGAAAATTATTAATCCCGATGCCGGCCCTACCAATCCTACTGACGAAGAAGAGCGTAGCATCATAGAAGACCTCAAACAAACCGTCAGAAAACACGCCAAAAAAGATGCTAGAAAATCTAGAATTCACCGTAAATTTATCCCTATTATTGCCGGAGTAGTGGCCGTATTATTGATATTATTCTTGCAATATAATCGCATGATTTTTGCACCTATTATGGCTTATGTTTCTCCTGGTAACACATCAGATACAGGCATCACAGAGGTAGACCCTACTATTACCAAAGCAGTAGGTCCAGATAATCGTCTAATGATTCCAAAGCTAAACGTAGATGTACCTGTTCATTTTGGCATCAGTAACGATACTGATACTGTAAATGCTGCTATGGAAGAGGGTGTAGCACAATTTTCAATTCCAGGCGCTTCAGCAATGCCTGGACAAATTGGTAATCTAGTAATTACCGGTCATTCTGCAGGCGATATTTATAGCAACAATCAGTACAAATTTATCTTTTCTGGTCTAGAAAGACTTGTAAATGGCGACCTAATTTATATTGATTATGGCGGAACACGCTACACTTATACCGTCACAAAGCAAGAAGTAGTAGAGCCTGACAACGTTGGTGCACTAGTATATTCCACAGACAAGCCAATGCTAACCCTTATCACCTGTACGCCACTAGGCACTTCTCGTTATCGCTTATTGGTTACTGCAGAACAAATTAGCCCTGCTCCATCTGGCGCAACTCAAGAAGTTCATACCGATGATAATGCAGAGCAAGATAACACAATGCCACAAAACGAGCCAACTTTCTTTGAGAGAATCTGGAATTGGCTGACAGGTCAAAACTAAATTAGCTATTTGTGATTTTTATTACTCTAAGATTTTTTCACGCATCAAACAATTATTGCCACGGTCTGATTTAAGATAAATAAGATATTTACTATCTTTTGTGATAAAACCAGCTCCAGTAGCGGCGGTAATATCGCGTCTGTTTGTTCCATCAAAATCACGCACTATCATTCTACCATCACTAATTGTAGCAAGTAGGGAATCGTCTAAGAAATAGTACCAGTTATTTTCCAAACCGTATTCAGATATGTTGTTTATCTCTGCATCGTAAACCGCTAGATTATTTCCGGATTGCGCGATATATAGCTGATCGTGCAAGTGAACAATGAGCGACTCCGGGATAAACGCAAGTTCTCTTTTTAGAGCTAATTCCATATCAGATAGCATATTGTCTTTTGTTGGCAAATTACCGCGATAGAGGCATATTTCTGTGTCTACCGCAATTGCAATATATTTACGACTAAGATATTCTCCAAAGGCAATATTTACCTTTTGTTCTGGAGCATACTTAGCCAAAGAAATATCGTCCGCACCTTCTTGATATAGCTTCACCTCGTTGTCATCTGACAAATATAGGATTCTTCTGTCCCCCTGAGAAAACTGTTTTACTTTACTGGCTAAGACTCTAGAGACCGTTTTGTCGCTAGCCATTATCAATCTAATATTGCCATTTTCTAGGCCCAATAGACTCTCGCCATTATCACTAGCAAATTCCATCATAGAAAAATCCATACCAAATACCTGAGAGATATTTAGACTCTTATCTAAATCATTGACATTAATAACAACCCACTCTGTCTTGCCCTCGTGACTAGTCTGGACTAGCAATTTGTCGCTGTTATTATTCCAGGTATAATTCACAACTTGGCGACCTTCTAGTAATTTTGACACACCAAAAGTTGATTCTGTAATGTCCGTGCTATTATTTACATTTAATAAGGTCCAGTCGCCAGATGATGCTAGCGAGTAAAGGATAAACTCATGATTTGGTGATACAGAAAAGTGTTCTATATCTGAGGAATATTCTCTTACAACCTCTGGTGTTCTATCATTATAGAACAATCTTGGGTAGTCCAATTTTAGCAACCATCCAGACTCGCTGACTATTTCTTTTTCCCATGTATCATAGCCAGTTTTTGATAGCTTGATTTTGTGGATACCAGCAGGTAGCATCTTGGACGTATTAGTCTTGGCAGAAAGCACCTCGTTATCTATCTCTACAATAGCGCCAGTTGGGATAGACCTAACTTGTAGTAACCCAGATTGTCCAACCTCGCCATTTTTGCCTAGACTATAACCCATGGCAACAAAAGTGAGCACAATAACCAAAACAACAATTGCCACTACCATAATGGTCTCTGTAACTAGTAGTCTAATTGTTTGGAGACGTTTTTTTCTTTCGCGGTCCATGATGATATTATACCATAATTATTATAATAAAAAAGTTATTGCTTTTTATACCGTTTCTGGTTACAATAAGAATAACCTATTTTGTGGAGTGTAATAAGAAATGCCTAAAATAAAGATTGATGTTCAGGAACCAGGGAAGAATTCCGCTTCTAATGCTTCAGTTGCACCCAAAAAAGCAACCCGCCATATCGCAGTTACTAAAGTTGGCGAGAAAACTACCCCAAGCCCCAAAAAATCCGTCAAAAAGTCTGTCAAAAAATCCACAAAAAAGCCCGTAGCTAAAAAGACAATCAAAGTTTCTTCGCCAAAGCGCAAAGTTACCGTCACTAAGCCTGCTCCAGCCAAAGTTGCACCCGTTAAGCCTGCACCAGTCAAGCCTAAAAAAATAGCTATCTCGCGCCCAGTACAGCATCCTATATCTAGTAGCTCTACACATCGTAGTATTATCCAACGTTCTACTACATTATCTCGCCGATACGTTAAGCGGCCTACATCTAGCAGCGAGTCTAGCAATATCAGAGTAGTAGAAGTATCCGCGTCTGAAGCTAGAAGACAAGAGCGGGAGGCACTAAAGAAAGCTCGCGCCCAAAAACTAGCACGCCTAAGGTTTATCAAATCTCAAAAGGCTCCAAAAGTACTAAAGGCACCAAAGGCTCCAAAAGTACCAAAACCAGTCAAAAGCAATAGTAGGCCAATTTTTAAATCTAGACCTGCACCAAAGCCTATTTCAAAGCCGATTGCACCCGCAAAGGCAAGTACCCCTCTAATTCGTTCCGCCCTAAAAGACGTCAAGACTACAGAAGCGCCACAAATAATGCGGCAATCTATCAAGAAAAAACATCGCGGTCGCCGCATTGCCTTGGCTATTGTTTGTTCTCTGTTAGTTATTGGCGGCTTAGCTGCGTTCTTCTACTTCAATATGCCAGACATCTCCGTAAAGGTAGTCGCAATGCAAACTGGAATAGAGGCATCTTACCCATCATTTACACCACGTGGATACGCATTATCTAATGTAACTTCAGACAAAGATGGAGTAATTACAATAGGATTTGACAATTCTAACGGTTCTAGTTTTACCCTAACAGAAGAAAACTCCACCTGGGATAGTACCGCTCTGCTAAACAATTATGTCAAGAAGAGCTTCCCATCTGATTATGCCACTATTCGTGAACAGGGCATCACTATCTATTATCGCGGTGGCAATGCTGCCTGGGTTAACGGTGGCATTCTATACAAGATTAATTGCTCTGGCGGCGCTCTTACTAAAGAGCAAGTTCGCAATATTGCTACTTCTATGTAGTACTATAAACTACAGATTAAATATGGTATAATATTTTTATGTCTAAAAATATCACTCGTTTTGCGCCAAGTCCTACAGGTTATATTCACCTAGGAAACCTTCGTAGCGCAATCTACCCATACCTCATTGCTAAACAATCTGACAATGGCGTATATATTCTACGCATAGAAGACACCGACCAGGCTCGCTATGTAGCAGGGGCCACAGATTTAATTAAAGAAACTTTGGTTTGGCTTGGCCTTGACTGGGATGAAGGTATAGATAAAGGCGGTAGTCACAGCCCATATTATCAATCAGAACGACGTGATATTTATCACCAATACGCTAGAAAACTAATAGAATCTGGCCGCGCCTATGCTGATCCCACTTCTCCAGAACAAATAAACGAATACCGCAAAGCAGACAATGCCGCCAAAAAACCTTTTCTCTACCGCAATCATCGCCCTAGTAGTACTCCTGCTTGGGAGCCAGGTATACCACTTCGCTTTAAGTCTGAGCCAAAATCTGTCACCTGGCACGACGAAGTGATGGGCGATATGTCTACCGGCCCAGAAGTAATGGATGACATTATCCTCATTAAGGCCGATGGTTTGCCTACGTATAATTTTGCACACATTGTAGACGACTACGAGATGGAAGTTACTCATATAGTACGCGGTGTAGAGTATTTATCAAGCATGCCAAATTATTTAGCAATTTACGAGGCGCTCGGCATAGAACACCCCAAATTTGTCTCTTTACCACACGTACTAGCTACAGTAGGAAACAAAAAACTCAGCAAGCGTGATGGAGCCAAATCTGCAGTAGACTACAAAGATGAAGGTGTACTACCAGAAGCACTATTAAACTATCTAGCGTGTCTTGGCTGGAATGATGGAACTGAACAAGAAATTTATTCAATGGCAGAGCTAAAAAAATCTTTCTCTATTGACCGCATTCAGACTTCTGGTGCGCGCTTTGACGAGGTTAAACTACTCTGGCAAAATGGCCAATGGATTCGCAAAATTTTTGACGAACAGGGTTGTGATGCTTTGTATGATCGCACAATATCGCGCGACAAGGCATCAATAAGTAGCAACAAAGAAAACCCTACTAGAGATTCACTAATTAATTTCTGGCCAGAGGCAGCCATGGAATACTCAGAGGAATACCGCAAAAAAGTCCTTTCTATCATTTATGACAGACTTAAAGTGCTATCTGACTTGCGCGACTATACAAATTATTTCTTCAAAGATCCAGAAATTGATTTGGATTTTTTGCAGAGTAATAAATTTATAAAAAAGCTATCAGAAACTGAGCAACGCGACTTGCTTACTACTGTAATAGATAAACTTAATGCTATTTCTGATGAAAACTGGACTGCTGATAATCTACAAAATGCACTAAATCAACTACTTGAGTCTACATCTCAAAAACCAGCTCAATTATTTTCACTAATCCGCATTGCCATCTCTTATGCCAACTTCTCACCGGCATTACATCTAACCATGGAAGTTCTAGGCAAAAATACCACACTTGCCAGACTAAATGCTACTAGGTCGGCTGTAGTAAACGATTTGTAAATCGTTTAATAACATGTGGTCTTCCCAGCCCAAATAATTCTCACTACAGTAATTTTAAGTCATCTTGGTTACAGCCTCGTCAAAAATAGCTCGTAATTCCTTATGTAAAGAAATAGCTTCGCTTCTTCACATAAGGTAATTACTCATATTTTTGAC
>JAFRAV010000044.1 GCA_017405225.1 Candidatus Saccharimonadota bacterium
ACACCTCTGTCAAAAATATGAGTAATTACCTTATGTGAAGAAGCGAAGCTATTTCTTTACATAAGGAATTACGAGCTATTTTTGACGAGGCTGTAACCAAGATGACTTAAAATTACCGTAGTGAGAATTATTTGGGATGGGGAGAACGCACAATAATCCTTATGTATGCATTATTTTCTGAAAGTGTTATAATCAAGGTATGGAAATAGTGTTGTCTCTACATAATATCCGTTCGGTTTATAATGTAGGTGCTATTCTTAGAACAGCCGAGGGGCTTGGAATTAAACGTGTTGTTTGCTCTGGTTATACTCCTTGCGCATTGGATCCAAATGCTTTGCCTCATGTCTCAGACAAAATCGCACGACAGATAGAAAAAACCGCTTTAGGTGCGGAAAAACTGGTAGATTTGAGATGGTGTGAAAATCCTAGACGGTTTTATCAGACTTACAAGGCTAAAGGTTATCAAATCATAGGCCTTGAGAACAGGATAGATGATGGTCGTAAATACACTTTGGGCTCACCATCGCTTTTGAATAGACTTAGAGATAAGGTAGTGCTAATTTTGGGCGAAGAAGTCCAGGGCATAGACAAAAACTTGTATGATCTGGTTGATTTATTTATAGAAATACCAATGGTGGGACAGAAAGAGTCGTTTAATGTATCTGTAGCGGCAGGAATTGCGTTATATGCGCTAAAAACAGCATTTTAGCAAATCTAGAGGTTAGGAGGGCCTGTGAGAGATGATGATAAAAAAGAGCAGTGTTATGCCTGTATAGACCTAAAATCGTTCTTTGCCTCGGTAGAATGCGTAGAACGGGGGCTAGACCCTATGAAAACTGATTTGGTAGTAGCGGATGTCAAGCGTACTGCAGGTACAATCTGTTTGGCTGTGTCGCCTTCGCTTAAGCAAAAAGGTGTCAAAAACCGTTGTAGGCTATTCCAGATACCAAATAAGATATTAGAGCAGACAATTATTGCGCCACCTCGGATGCAAAAATATATAGATTATGCGGCGCGTATTTATGGAGTTTATCTTGAATATTTTTCCAAAGATGATCTGTTTGTTTATTCTATAGATGAAGTTTTTATTAATTTAGCTCCTTATCTTAAACTATACCAAAAATCAGCTAGAGATTTGGCGATTTTTATGATGGATGAAGTGCATCGCCGTATAGGTGTCCGAGCAACTGCTGGGGTTGGAACTAATTTATATCTTGCAAAGATAGCGCTAGATATTTTAGCCAAAAATTCGCCGGGTTTTGTAGGAGAATTAACAGAGAAATCTTATCAAGAAAAGATGTGGGACTATACGCCTATAACTGATTTTTGGCGAATAGGACCAGGGATTGCTAGAAATCTGGCAAGACACAGAATGTTTACAATGCGCGATGTTGCCAGAGCAGACGAAAAAACCTTGTACCAGATTTTTGGTGTGGATGCAGAATTGATTATAGATCACGCGTGGGGTAGAGAACCAGTTACATTGGCAGATATTAAGGCTTATCAGCCAAAAGGGCATAGTTTCTCTTATGGCCAAGTGCTGTCAAGAGATTATAACTATCAAGAAACCAACCTAGTAGTAAGAGAGATGACGCGTGAATTGCTGCTTAGGCTTTCTGCAGAAAATCAAACTGCTGGCTCTATTACTATGTCGCTTGGTACGTCATTTCATAAGGGCAAAGACGTGGAATATGTCAGTGGCACTACCAAGATTGGTGCAGATGCAGTAAAGTCCATAGATGCCTTGTACACAAAAGTGGCAGATAAAGAAGGCTATTATAGAAGAATTTATCTAAATGCCAATCGTCTAGCCGATGATGAAGCTCCACCACAAAGAAACCTGTTTGGCGAATTATTTCCAGAGGAAAAAAGGGCAAGCGAAAAAGCCAACGTTACCCGCAAAATTGAGAAAGCAGTGCTATCTATCAGGGATAAACATGGTAAATCGGCCATTATGACTGCAGAGGATTTGGAAGAGGCTGGAACTACGCGAGCTCGCAACAAAATGATAGGAGGTCATCAAGCAAATGTCTAAAAATCAGCCTGGCAAGATGCCAATTTCTCAGCGTGCAAAACAGTTTATGCCTTTTGCTGCACTGAAGGGGTTAGACGAGGCTCTTCGGCGCAAAGAGTGGGAAGTAGAAGAAAAACAGCGGCTAAAAGATAAGATTTGGAAGATATAATATTTTGCTTGATTTGTCAAATTATAGTATAATTGTAAAATATTTTAGAAAGAGTGGAAATAAAAGAGGACTCAAATGGATAGGTATAACCCGCAAGAAATAGAGAAGAAATGGCAAGATAAATGGGAGACTGAGCAGACTTTTTGTGCAGCTCCTAAGGGCAAAGACTTGCCAACAGACCTTAATACTCCAAAGGTTTTTCTTGCAGAGATGTTTCCTTATCCATCTGGAGCTGGGCTTCACGTGGGGCACGTACGTAATTTTACAATTGTAGACGTTTTGGCACGATTCTATACTCAGCAACAGATGAATGTTCTCCGTCCTTTTGGTTATGATACTTTTGGTTTGCCAGCAGAGAATTATGCTATTAAGACTGGTATCTCTCCACAAGAGGCCACCAAGACCAATATCGCTAATTTTCGCAAGCAGCTAAAACGTTTGGGCTATGCAATTGACTGGTCAAGAGAGATTAATACCTCTGACCCTGATTATTACAAATGGACACAGTGGTGCTTCTTGCAACTTTACAAAAAAGGCCTTGCTTATCGCAAAGAATCCTATCAGTGGTGGTGTCCAGTAGACCAAACCGTGCTAGCAAACGAGCAGGTAGAAAACGGTTGCTGTTGGCGTTGTGGTCATGAGGTAGAAAAGAAAAAAATGAAGCAGTGGTTCTTTAAGATTACTGAATATGCTGACGAGCTGCTATCAGATATAGATTCCTTAGACTGGCCAGACAAAATCAAGACTATGCAAAGAAATTGGATTGGTCGTAGCGAGGGTGCAGAAATAGAATTTGAAATTGTCTCAGAAAAGTCTGAAAAATCAGAGAAATCAGAGCCAAAATACATCAAAGTCTTTACTACTCGTCCTGATACGGTATTTGGTGCAACATTTCTAGTCTTGGCTCCAGAGCATCCTATGATAAAAAATCTTGTCAATGATAAGACCCGGAATGAGGTAGAAAAGTATCAGTCTGATGCGCTAAAGAAATCAGAGATAGAGCGCCAAGAAAACAAAGAAAAAACAGGGGTATTTACCGGTTCATACGCTATTAATCCAGCTACGGGCGAGGAAATTCCAATCTGGGTGTCTGATTATGTTTTGATGGGTTATGGTGAAGGTGCAATTATGGCGGTGCCGGCTCATGATGAGCGCGACTATGATTTTGCAGAAAAATTTGACCTGCCTATTAAAGAAGTGATAGAAAAACCAGAAAACTCCGATGACACAGAAAAATGCTACCATGGCGAGGGTAAATTAATTAATTCTGGGCATCTAAATGGTACGGATTCTGCCGATGCGCGTGAGTTAGTAGTTAACTGGCTTTCGCAACAGGGAGTAGGCAAGCCAAAAGTAACCTACAAAATGCGTGATTGGCTGATTTCTCGTCAGCGTTATTGGGGTTGTCCTATTCCAATTGCTTATGATGAAGATGGCAACGAATATCCTATCCCAGAAGATCAGCTTCCGGTAGTTATTCCAGAGGTAAAGGATTATAAACCAGACAATACTGGCCGTTCTGCTCTGGCCAAAGCTAAAGATTGGCTAACATTTGAGATGGAAGTAAAAGACAAAAAGACAGGCAAAATTGTTAGGAAGAAACTTACACGTGAGACTGATACGTTAGATGGCTATGCTTGTTCTTCTTGGTATTTGTGGCGCTATGTTTCTGCACATGACAAATCCCATGCGTGGGATTCCAAAGCTGTAAAATACTGGGCACCTACAGATATTTATGTTGGAGCGGATCACGCTGTAGCGCACTTGCTGTACATCCGTTTTTGGTGTAAATTCTTTGCAGACCAAGGATATTTGCCTTTCCGCGAGCCGGTTAAAACATTACTTTATAATGGCTACATCAATGCTCCAGATGGCAAGAAGATGAGTAAATCTAAAGGCAATGTAATAGATCCGCTAGATGTGATAGACCAGGGCTATGGTGCTGATACATTGCGTACTTATGAGATGTTTATTGGCCCATACGACCAAGATGCTGCCTGGGACCCTAAATCCGTTGGCGGTGTTTATCGCTTCCTCAATCGTTGTTGGACACTCTGTTTTGACGAAAAAATGCAAGATGCCAAGGCCAAGGCCGACAAAAATCGCGTCATTCGTCATAAGACCATCAAAAAAGTCACCGATGACATCCACAGACACAATTTCAACACCGCAGTGTCATCTCTGATGGAATATGTCAATGAACTCTACAAGGAAAAGGCTAGCAAAGAAGACATTATTACTCTGGCTAAGTTAATCAAGCCATTTGCGCCACATCTTGGCTCGGAAATGCTAGAAAAAATGCAGTCTGACGATGTCTGGCCAGTCTGGGATGAGAAGTATCTCGTATCTGATACGGTAGAAATTGTGGTCCAGGTTAATGGTAAGCTCCGCGCTAAAATTTCCGTCTCTACGGACGACCTTGAAGACCAGGAAAAGATAGAAAAACTTGCTTTGGCCGAAGAAAATGTAAAGAAGTTTATTCCAGGCGAAGTGAAAAAAGTTATCTTTGTGAAGCAAGCCAAGCTCGTAAACGTAGTTGCCTAAAAGCCTCTGATATGTTATAATATCATTGTTGTTATATTTTTGATATGTCTATGGAAGGGGGATAAAAAATATGAATGATGATCTTTACAAAGAGGACAGGTTTTTCGTGGAGCTTCTCAATTCTGGGGATAGGAAGCGGCAGTGTGAGTATCGCAACGCTGTAATCAAAGCCATCGTCAGACTAGAAAAGGCTGACAAAGACAACCGTATTTCTGAGGAAATATGGAGCAAGATCTACGAGCAGGATGTGACGGTCAGAGCGCTGACCAAGGTTCACCGGCTGTTCAAAATATTTAATGTAGTGATGCTGATTGATGTCCTGGCGTTCATCTGCCTGAGAGCATATCTGTTTTATGGATATTCTCATGGGACGTTGTCGGCAACAGAAGTAGAGCTTTTCGCAGTATATTGCGGAGAAGGAAGTAACGGTAGGCTGATTTTTAGGAGTGTAGCCCTGGCACTAGTAGGAGTCTACAATTTAATGTCAAGAAGCTTGCTAACTAATGCTAAAAATAAGACCGACTATGATTTCATCGTCCAAGTGCCGATGGAACCAGACTTCAGCGAGGAAATCACAGATTCCCTTGACGGCAATACGTTAAGGACGCTAATCGCCAAGAGAGATGCCTTAGACGGCGTCCTGTGGGGCGGATAGGAGGTGATGACATGAACCCCGAAGAAGATGATTAACCTGCTCTTTGAGGTCACAAAATTTGTGGCCTCTTTTTTCTGCCTCTGCCCCTGTCATGCTTGATTTTTTAGCAAAAGTGTGATATAATAAAGATATCGTTGTATTTTTGTTGCAAAAAGGCCAAAAAGTCTAAAGGGATTTTGCAGAAAGGGGGATAAAAAATGCAAAATGATGATCTTTATAAAGAGGACCAATTTTTTATTGAAGTTCTGAATTCTGGCGATAGAAAACGCCAGTGCGAGTACCGGAATGCCACTGTTAATGCTATTGTAAGAATAGAAAAATTTCAAGATAATGACGCAGCTATTCGTGTAGCATCAAGGGTATATAATATTCAGGTAGTACTGAATGTAATACTGATAGTAGACGTGATGATATACATCGGTTTGGTATTATATACCAGACATTTGTATAATTCTGGTGCTCTAACTGAATTTTGGCGGAAGCTTTTTTCAGTATATTGTGGCGAAGGTGGCCCCAAAAGCCGAATGGTTATGCTAGGAGGACTAATCATCACAGGTCTAAATTTGATACTTAGTCGTAATAAGCTAAATAATGCAATAAGAAATGCGAACAATAAAATTGAAGTTGCCATAGAACCGGATGTTGTAGATTTAGAAATATTAAAATCTATACATGACAACTCTTATCCTGAGCTTGTTGTCAAGCGCGATGCGCTGGATGGCGTCCTCTGGGGCAATAATGAGTCGTGACTATTGTCACGGCTCTTTTCTTTTTTTGGCCCTTTTTAGCTAAATCCCCACTTGTCAGATTGCATTTTTTGTGATAAACTAATATAAATTTATATCATTAAACGGAGCATAAAATGCCTGAACCTAAAAAACAGAGCAGTGCTCGTAAGACTGGGCTACGTCGTAGCCACTTGCGATTAAAACTAGCTCGTGCAGTTAACAAGAAGTCGCCTGTAAAGGCTTTTGAGACGAAGAAGTCTACTCCTCGCCTTAAGGTAAAGACCGCTCGCCCAACAAAGAGCGTAGCCAAGGTTACTAAGAAATCAACTAAGACCACAAAGAAGAGCAAATAATGGCAAGCAATCGGCATCTCGGAAGAATAATTTCATTGCAGAGCTTGTATGAATACGAGTTTCGTGAAAAGGCGGGCGATACGGAAGCCGACCTTAATACCATTATTGCAAAAAATATTGAGCCATACGAGAAGGCACTCGGCGATACCGAGTTTGTCTACAATCTTACAAATGGCGTGATGGAAAAGGTTAAATCTCTAGATGATGACCTAAAGCCTTTGGCGCCAGAATGGCCTATTAGCTCTATTGCAGCCATAGATCGCAATGTTTTGCGCATTGGTTTGTATGAGCTAAAATACTGCGGAGATAAAGTTCCGCCAAAAGTTGCTATTAATGAGGCCGTAGAGCTTGCTAAGGCTTTCGGCTCTGAGAATTCTTCTAGATTTATTAATGGCGTACTAGGTACAGCCTTCCGCCAGATAGATCCAGAAGCTGCTACTAAGGATAATAATGAAGAATCAAATCAAACAAAAGACGCCAAAGAATCAGAGGCAAAACCAGAGGTCAAACCAGAAGCAAAACCAGAAGCAGCATCCAAACCAATACAAGAAACCTGATTTTACTTATCGTAGCCCCAAAGGGACCTTAAAGATTCCAGAGGCTTTGCCTACCAAGGAGTATAAAGAATCTCCGTTTTCGCGGATTTTTCACAAAAAACCAGCAATCCAAGAAATTGTGCGCGAGCCAACCTCTGGCGGCATAGTTTTTAGGATGACACCAGATCAACGAGATATAGAAATCTTGTTAATTCAAGATTCTAAAAACCGTTGGACTATTCCAAAAGGCCATATAGAGCCAGGCGAGACAGCTAAGCAAACCGCTATCCGCGAAATAGGTGAGGAGTCTGGTTTGCATCACGTTAGAGTACTAACCTGGCTAGGCAAGATTCATTTTAAATATCGCCGTCAAGACAAGCTGGTCCTTATGACTACGCAAATCTATCTTGTTCGCGCTCTGGATAATCACGAAAAACCACAAAAAGAGAAGTGGATGAACGGTATCAGATGGTTTAGTTTTGGTGATGCAATAGATGCCATAGAATACGAGGATATAGAGAAGCTGATGCTAATAGCGCGCAAAAAGATTCGCTCGGGCGAGTTTTAAAATTGAATCCTGTAAAACGCGTTTAATAGCGCCATAGAGTAAGAAAGGAGGAATATGAATAGAGAAGAAAAGGACCTATATCAACAATTCGCCAAAGAGAAACTTGGTTTTGAATTTAACAATATAGACCTGCTAATCACCGCGTTGACTCATAGAAGCTATGTTAATGAGCACAAGAAGCAAAAGGTAGAACATAACGAACGTCTAGAATTTTTGGGCGATGCTGTGTTGGAATTAGTTTCATCTGATTTTTTGTATCGCAATTATGAAGAACCAGAGGGAATTATGACAGCATGGCGCAGTGCTTTGGTACGCACAGAGTCTATTGGTGCTGCCGGCGAAGAGCTAGGTTATGAGCCACTAGTGCGCCTGTCTCACGGCGAAAAAATGGATTCTGCTAGAGCACATGCAGTGATTTTGGCGGATTGTTTTGAGGCGGTGATTGGCGCAATTTATCTAGATCAGGGCTATGACGAGGCTAAGAAGTTTATCAGCAAACACATTTTGGTAAAAATAGACCAGATATTAGATGATGAATCTTGGCGTGATCCAAAATCATATTTCCAGGAAGTAGCACAGCATTACGATGGTATTACCCCTACCTATACCGTTATCAAAGAGGAAGGCCCAGACCATGACAAGATGTTTACGGTTGGCGCTTATGTGGGCAAGACTCTAAAAGGTACAGGTAAGGGCCATTCCAAGCAAGAGGCTCAGGGCGAGGCCGCCAGAGAGGGTGTCAAAAAATATCGCAAAGAGCACCCCAAAGAGCGCACAAAGGATAGCTTGTAGGCCTGGCATTGACTTTTTATCAGATGTGTGCTATAATATAAAGATAAGGCCAATTGGTTTTATCTCTGTTTTTAGTAAAAATGCCAGATGGTATTAACTTGGATAGAGAGGGGCAAGGGGCTTAGTAGCTTATCAATTTTGTTTCTTTTCCAGGAAGGGGGAATCCGTATGGAAATTTTAGCACACAATGAAGGTAGTATCGTTGTTCTTGACGGGAACCAGGAACAGCAACTCTCTGTAGATGAATTTGTAGAAATCTACGGAGTAGATGCGCTGCCATCTAACAAGCCTGCTGGCAAGGTGGTCATCACTGAAGAGCGGGTGGAAGAGATGGCGAAGAGAGAAGAAGAATATCAGGAAAAGATGAATAAGATAGAAAAATATTATGATTCTTTTCTTGAATATCTGAATGCGGCCGGCGCCTATCAACACATGTCAAAATTCCGTAAGAATTTTGATGATGGCGTTTTTCCTGTCCAGAAGTTGGCTTATGAGTATAATCATGGCCCAGCAACAATAGACATGGATGTGGAAGACAGGAACCGTGCACGATGGAAAAAGTTGAATTATCTGAATCAGACTTCTCAGGCGGTGGGATTTCTCCCGTTAAATGATAGCGGGATGCGGAAAGTCCAGGAGTTTTTTGCGGATGGAGACCGTCGCCGCTATGTCAGAGATAATGTTCGCCGATTGCAGAAAAAAGGCGAACTCCTCTCAATAGCCGATCTTATGAGAAAGAGGCTGCGTTGGGAGAAAATCCAGGCAGAAAAGAAAGGGGGGAATGACAGATGAATGTCATCAGCGACTTCGGAAGAAGTAGCGAGATAAGGAAATATGAAATTTCTCGTTCTTTCTTCCAGAAAGAGCGTGAGCGAGGTATAACGGAGCTTCTCAACTATGAGGACAAAAGTTATAAAACTCGCTTTACCCCCGCCGACATCTCCGAGTCAGTAGGTAGGGACATCAGAAAGATCATGGAGAAACGTCAAGAATATGCTAAAGAGATCAGTAAATCGTTGGCGATGATCATTGCTTTACTGGCGTATTCCATCGTGATGACGATATTGGCGTGTATTCTTTTCCCCAGCATCATTCTGATGGCAATTGTTATAACAATCGGAATAGCAAATGTAAACATTTGCTATAACTTGTTTGTTATAAAATCTGTAGAAAGATACAGAAAAACAATTGGTCTCTGGTATTATTACCTCGGAGAAGACGAGGGGATAAAATCAGAAATAATGGACTGGGAGCCGTCAAAAGAGCTCCCATAGTCCCGATAAAAGAAACAAGAATTAGGCCACCCGCGCTTTGGGTGGCTTTTTCTTGCAAAAAAACAGCAGATAGTGTATAATTAAACAATTAAATAATTAAGGAGAAAAAATGCTAGCGATTCGTTTGCAGCGTAATGGCCGAGCACACTATCCTGTGTATCGGATAATCGTCCAAGAAGCGCAGCGTCACCCTCTTTCGGGACGCATTGTGGCTGAGGTCGGTTCGTACAACCCTCACACTAAAGAAGTCGTCCTAGACAAAGAGACGGTCAAAAAATATCTATCTAATGGTGCACAGCCAAGTACTCGTGTGATTCGTATTTTGAAGGCTGAGAAAATCACCCTTCCAAAGTGGGTTAAGGATGCACCAAAGAAGTCTGCTAAGGCTAAACACGCCGATAAGCTTCGCAAAAATCAGCCTAAGGAAGAGGCTCCAGCAGAAGCACCTGCCGCTGAAGAAGCACCAGCTGCTGAAGAAGCTCCAGCCGAAGCTCCCGCAGAACAGCCTGCAGAAACTCCAGCTGAGTAGACTTATGTTTTGTAAATCCCCTAGAGATAGGGGATTTTTTGTTTATATTTTTGGCTTGTGCTATAATTAAATTACTTAACAACTAATTCGGAGAAAGTTATGTCAACCATTGACCAGCAATTCGTAGAATACATAGTAAAAACTCTAGTAAATAATCCTGACAAGGTATCAGTAGAGCGTACAATTGATGAAAAAGGCGTTCTCTTGCAGCTCACCGTAGATCCAGAAGATGTTGGTCGCGTGATTGGCCGTCGTGGTGCTACAGCTCAGTCACTTCGTACTCTTCTTCGTGCTCTTGGCACCAAGAATGATGCCCATTATAATCTAAAAATTACTAATGACGGCGCTCCACGTCGCGATGATGCTCCAAAATCTGCACCTAAAACAGAGCAAGCAGACAATGCAGCAGACAAGCCAGCAGAGGATAATATCGCCACTACAGAGGCTGCAACTGATGACTCTACGCCAGCTGACGATTCTAGTGAAGACGATTCATATGGTGGCGATGATTTTGACGATGATACCTCCGATTTGGCAGAAAAAACTCGTGCCGAGCTTGCCGACATGGATGATTTAGACATTTAAGCAATCTGTGCTAAATATAAAAGTACCTACCGGGTAGGTACTTTTTGTAGTAGACCTGTGGAAAACTTTTTCATGGCTTTATATCTGTGGAAAACTTCTTGAATAGACACAATCTAATCTTGACATAAGCATTTTCATCAGGTATCATAGATGTTAAGTTCATACATAATTTGCTAGATTTTGTTGAACGTAAAGCTAACTGCGAGTCAGCTTACATACATAAGTTGAGAGCTTATCTGTCTAAAAATCCACCAGAGAGACGGTGGTTTTTTGGTTGATTTCATGAAAAAGGCAGAACTTATTGTTCTGCCTGGGTAGTTGGGTCGTTCTCTTGGGATTCAATAAAATCGTTATAAGTGACGCCTTCAAAGGCGTTTTTGTATAAAAAATTGAATCTCTCGTAGCTCAAGGGTTTGCCCGTTTCTGGGTCATACATTGGCGTAAAATCAATCGCACTATACCGTCCGTAGCTGCGAAAACTATAACCAATATACACATAATCCGTCATTTTCTCTCGGTATACACTTAAATTGGTAAAATTATCGCTGTATACCTCTACAAAACCTATCGGACCAGGACTTGCATCGGTATAAAACCGCTCATCAAGTAGTTTATTTTCTCTTTTTTCGAGAAATATGGGTAGGCCAACAGTTATAATTATTAATGCGCATATTCCAATAGGAATAAAAGCACCAATGTGACACAAAAACCAATTTTTTATTGATTTCATTTTTTCACCCCCTTTATGGTAATGTCCAACTACTTCTATCATTATATCACACATTTGCCTAAAAGTCAAGTGTAAAAGAAATAGGCGGCCAAATGGCCGCCTAAAAAGTTGGATGGGAGTTACTTATAAAGAATCTGGGAACCGTTCTTGCTAGTGATATAGAGCAGAGGGTCGCCGGTAATATTGGACATCCTTTTTTCCTCTATCATCCCTCTAAAGAGCTGTATCAATCTACACTTCCACTCGGGAACATATAAGTTGCTCTCCTTTGGATCTGCCAGCAGGTTAAAGTTTAACTCTATACCACGATCTCTGGTAATACCACTTTCTCGCATAGAAATAGTGACAACCTCGTTAATAGTTACATAGCCAGGCTGTAAATACTTGCTGTATTCATTGCGCTCATCTTCAGGTAATGACCAGAGGTAGTCCTTTAAGGTCCTAATAAATGCAAGGATTCTATATTCTGCATTGTTATGAATGTCAATGTCAGAATCCACACCTACCATAAAATAGCACCCCAAAATCTGTATCTTGAGTGTCTCAATACACTGCTTGGAAGCAGTCAGCTCTGTCTTTTTTGCCATTTTAATCCCTCCCTTCAAAAAACAAAAAATATATCTCAACTACTCCCTAAAAGTTAAGTAACTCCATCCTGATTCAATTTTAGCATATATTTTTTCATAAAAAACCCTTGTAATTAGTGACAAAATGCGATAAAATATGTTGCAAGAAGTAGTGTGTCAAGTTTTTCTATGTGCCCAAGAATTGGCGAGTCAAGGGTGCAGACTATGGCAGTAATCTTCGGCGCTAAAGATTATCAACAACACTAATAAAAGAGGTAAATGTGAAAACTGCGAACAACAGTGGTGCCAGGGTATTTTTTACCGAAGGCGACCAAGCACTTCCTATTCCTGATTTGATTGCACATCAGAAGGATTCATGGGAAGATTTTGTCAAATCTGGCCTTCGCGAAGTCTTCAATGAGCTTAATCCTATTGATGACTACACCGGCCAAAAACTATCACTAAGGTTTAAGGATTATCGCTTTGATACTCCTAAAGAAACCGAGCAAGAGGCTAAGTATAATCTTGCGACTTACGAGGCTCCTCTTCACGTGCAAGTAGAGCTAGAAAACAAAGTAACCGGAGATAAAAAAGAACAAGATATCTTCTTTGGTAATTATCCATGGATGACAGATCGTGCCACCTTTATTATCAATGGAACTGAGCGCGTAATTGTATCTCAGCTAATTCGTTCTGCTGGTGTGTTTTTTACCGCAGATAGCATTGGCGGTCGTAATTACTATGGGGCAAAAGTTATTCCAGGTCGTGGTGCCTGGCTAGAGTTTGAGACATCTCCATCTGGTGCAATTTACGTCAAGATTGATCGTCGCCGCAAGATACCAGTTACTACTTTCTTGCGTGCACTTGGTATTTCTAAGAAGACCGAGATTAAGGATACTTTCAAAGGTCTAGACGAAGGAGAAATCTCCTACATAGATGCTACCCTAGATAAAGATACTACATCTGGTAGAAGTGAGGCTCTGATTGAGGTTTACCGTAAACTTCGTCCAGGAGACCTAGCTACCGTAGAAAATGCCAAATCAATGATAGATCGCACTTTCTTTGACTACAAGAGGTATGATTATTCCAATGTAGGACGTTTCAAAATCAATCAGAGATTAGGTTTTGATACACCTAACACTAGCCAATATCGCACTCTTCAGATGAAAGATCTGATTGCGATTATTGCAGAAATTATTCGTCTCAACAATACTCAAGATGCTCCAGATGACATTGATTCACTCAGTAATCGTCGTATCAAATTGGTTGGAGAATTGGTACAGAGACAATTCCGTCTTGGTATGCTTCGTTTGCAACGCAATATTCTAGACCGTATGTCAATGGCTAGCCCAGAAGACGTTACACCATCACAACTTATCAATGCACGTCCGGTCACCGCAGCTGTCAAAGAGTTCTTTACCTCATCACAACTTTCACAGCTAATGGATGAAACCAATCCGTTTTCAGAGCTTGCACATAAGCGCCGTCTAAGCTCTATGGGTCCTGGTGGTCTTACTCGTGAGCGTGCTGGATTTGATGTTCGTGATACTCACCCTACCCATTATGGTCGTATCTGTACTGTGGAAACACCAGAAGGTGCAAACGTTGGTCTAGTGCTAAACCTTGCCACCTATGCTCGCATCAATGAATATGGCTTTATAGAAGCTCCATATCGCGTAGTTAAAAATGGTAAAGTCACAGACGAGATTGTCTATGTAGATGCAGCGCAAGAGCAGGACATGATTATTGCTGATACCTCTGCCAAACTTGATAAAAACGGTAAATTTATAGATGCACGTGTTTCTGCACGTGTAAAGGGTGCGCCAACCCAGGTAGAATCTAGTAAAGTTACTCATATGGATGCTGCACACAAAGAGATTTTAGGTGTATCTGCATCGCTTATTCCATTTGTAGAGAAGAATCGCGTAGACCGCTCTCTGATGGCCTGCGCTATGCAGAAGCAAGCTGTTCCACTTCTTCGCCAAGACAATCCTATTGTTGGTACAGGTATTGAGGGCGAGGTTGCCAAAAACACTTCTCAGCTAATCTGTGCTGAGGCAGCCGGTGAGGTTACTAAAGCAGATGGTGAATCCGTAATTGTAGAATACAAAGACGGTCCTAAGGAATACAAACTTATCCACTTTGAAAAGACCAATGATGACCGTTGTTACAACCAACGTGTCAAAGTTCGCCGTGGCCAAAAGGTTAAGAAGGGCGATACTTTGATAGAAGGTGCATCAGTCAATAACAGCGAGCTAGCTCTCGGTCGCGACCTTCTAGTTGCATTTATGCCATGGCGTGGCTACAACATGGATGATGCTATCGTCATTTCCTCTCGTTTAGTGCAAGATGATACTCTGACATCCATCAATATCAAAGATTACGATGTAGAAGTTCGTGAGACTAAACTTGGCCCAGAACAAGTTACTCGTGATATTCCAAACGTCTCAGAGCATTCATTGCGCCACCTTGGCGAAGATGGTATTGTGGTGGTTGGCTCAGAGGTACAAAACGGTGATATTCTTGTGGGTAAAATTACTCCTAAGGGAGAGCAAGAGCTATCATCAGAGGAGCGATTGCTTCGTGCTATCTTTGGTGAAAAAGCCAAGGACGTACGCGATACATCTGTTCGTATGAACGGCTCATCCACCGGAAAAGTTGTTGGCGTAAGAGTTTACACACGCGAACAAGGTCACGAGTTGAAAGCTGGTGTCTTAATGCAAATTAAGATTTATGTAGCAGAGATGCGCAAGATTGGTGTAGGTGATAAGCTTTCTGGCCGTCACGGAAACAAAGGCGTTGTATCTCGTGTGCTTCCAGTAGAGGACATGCCATTTATGGAAGACGGTACTCCAATAGATGTGATTCTTTCACCAATGGGCGTACCAAGCCGTATGAACTTAGGCCAGCTATTTGAAATCCATCTAGGTATGGCAGCTAGGGCACTTGGTTATAAAGTTGCTACACCATCATTTAACGGCGTATCAGATGAGGTAATCAGCCAGGAGCTAGAAAAAGCTGGGTTTGCTAGAGATGGCCGTGTACAATTGTTTGATGGTCTTACTGGTGAGCCATTTGAGGAACGCACATCTGTAGGTGTGATGCACATGATTAAGCTACACCACATGGTAGACGACAAGATTCATGCACGCTCTACCGGTCCTTACACCATGGTTACTCAGCAGCCACTTGGTGGTAAAGCACAAAACGGTGGTCAGCGCTTTGGAGAAATGGAGGTTTGGGCTTTGGAGGCTTATGGTGCAGCTACCATCTTGCAAGAGATGCTAACCATCAAGTCTGATGATGTTTATGGTCGTGCCAAAGCTTATGAATCTATCATCAAACGCTTACCAATAGAAGGGCCAAAGCTTCCAGAAGGCTTTAACGTCTTGGTGAAAGAGCTTCAAGGTCTAGGTCTAAAGGTAGACTTGCTAGACCACGGTGACTCCACTGATGCTTCTGATGTAATAGAAGAAACATCAAGAGCAATTGAAAAATCACAAGATGACAGCTTGATATACGAGCAACATAAGAAAGATACCGAGAATGATTTGGATAACCTATCAGATGACGATGTCTCTGAGGTAGCAGATGACGACGGTATGTTAATAACAGATGAGGAAGGTGAAGAAATCATCGCAGAAGACGAAGACGATGGTATTACCGACCTGGGAGAGGAGTTCTAATATGGCTTGGGATGATAATTTTATCGCTGCAACCGACTTTGACTCCATTCGTTTGAGTGTCGCCTCACAAGAAGACATTCTAAACTGGAGTAACGGCGAGGTAACAAAGCCAGAAACAATTAATTATCGTACTCAGAAACCTGAGCGTGATGGTTTATTCTGTGAGAGAATCTTTGGCCCAGTCAAAGATATCAATCCACATGATAGTAAACTAAAAGGTGTTCGTTCTCGCGAAGCAGCAGTAGACAAAGAAGGAAATCTTGTTACCAAATCTATTTCTCGTCGTGAGCGTATGGGGCACATTGCTCTTGCGGCTCCTGTAGCACACATTTGGTTTATGCGTGGTACACCTTCTGCTGTTTCATTGTTGCTAAATCTTACTGTCAAGAACATTGAAAAGGTGGTTTACTTTGCTTCTTATCTGATTGTAGACGCCAAAGACGATGCTATTGCTGAGAAGATGAGCGACCTAGAGGCTCAGACCGATGCAGCTCGCCAGGCAATCAAAATCCGCTACGAAGAGGCTGCTAAAGCTGATGATGCTGATCTAAAGAAACTAGCCGATGAGCAGACTAAAGAAACTGAAGATTTAGAAACAGACTATAATACAAGAAAAGATATTCTCTCTGGCCTAAAGAAGGGTGCTGTAATCTCTGAAGTAGATTATCGTAATCTAGAAGCAGACTATGAAGAATATGCAGACCTGATAGATGTAATGATGGGTGCAGAAGCAATCAAGAAAATGCTTGATGAGATTGATCTAGAGCAGATGATTGCAGAGCTCAAAGAAGAGGCAGAAAAAGCAAAAGGTCAAAAAGAAAAGAAAATCATGAAACGCCTCAAGCTCATTGAGGGCATGCATTCTGCAGGTATCAAGCCATCAGACTTGGTTCTAAATGTAATTCCTGTAATCCCTCCAGATTTGCGTCCTATGATTAGTCTTCCTGGCGGACGTTTTGCTACATCCGATCTTAACGATTTATACCGTCGCGTAATCAACCGTAATAACCGTCTTAAGAAACTAATAGAGCTAAATGCACCAGAAGTTATCTGTCGCAATGAAAAGCGTATGCTACAAGAGGCAGTAGATGCCCTGATTGATAATGCTGCTTCTCACGGTAATCGCGCTGCTAGCTCACAAAATGGTCGCAGAAAGCTCAAATCTTTGTCAGATCTCCTCAAGGGTAAGCAAGGTCGTTTCCGCCAAAATCTTCTTGGTAAACGTGTTGATTACTCTGGTCGCTCTGTGATTGTGGTAGGCCCAGAACTAAAATTAAATGAGTGTGGTCTTCCAAAGCAAATGGCGTTAGAGCTATTTAAGCCTTTTGTTATCTCTTGGTTGATGGCTAACGAGCATGCTGCCAATATTCGTGCTGCTACTCGTATGATTGAGGCTGGTGATAACGTAGTTTGGGATGCACTAGATGAGGTAATTAAGGGTAAGTACGTATTGCTTAACCGTGCTCCATCATTGCACCGTCTATCTATTCAGGCTTTCCAGCCAAAACTAATTGACGGTAAAGCAATTCAGCTACATCCACTTGTGGCGACAGGCTTTAACGCTGATTACGATGGTGACCAGATGGCTGTTCATCTACCTCTTTCTGATGATGCTCAGGCTGAGGCAAGGGAATTAATGTCTGCCACAAAGAACCTTCTAAAGCCTGCTGATGGTGCTCCTGTGCTATCTATTTATCAGGACGTTGTGCTTGGTATTTATTACCTTACATACGATAAACCTGGCACAGCTACAGATGAGGTAAAACCATTTAGCTCTATCTATGAGGCAGAAATGGCTTACGATCAAGGTCTAATTCATTTGCAAACCCCTATTCGCGTGTTTGCCAAGAAAGAAATTAGAAATACTACTTTAGGTCGCGTTATCTTTAACGAGATTCTTCCAGATGACTATCCGTTTGATAACTCTGTTCAGACTAGTAAGCAGCTAAAGAAGGTGATGGCTAATGTCTTTGACATGTACGGTGCGGATACTACTGTAAAGATTGCAGATAAACTAAAGAATCTTGCCTTTGAGTATGAAACTATCGCATCTGTTTCTACTGCCAAAGATGACTATCCTACCTATCCAGAAATTCAAGACTTCATCGCACAAGGTGATGCCAAGACTGCGCTTATTCAAGACCAATTTGATCAAGGCCTTGTTACTGAAGAAGAGCGATATAATCTTACAGTTGCCAACTGGCGCGAGATAGATGATAAAATTTCTGACTTCCTGAAAGAGAAGTTATCTGATATGGACACGGATATTGCAGTAATGGTCAACTCTGGTGCTCGTGGTAGCGTATCCAATATCAAGCTTGCATCCGCAGAGATTGGTATTATGGTTGATATTAACAACAATGAGATTGAGCTTCCAGTTAAATCTTCATATAAAGAAGGTCTTAACACGCTAGAATCCTTTATTGCTACTCGTGGTGCCCGTCAGGGACAGGTATCTACAGCTCTTCGTACTGCCGACTCTGGTTATCTAACTCGTCGCCTTGTAGATGTAGCACAGGATGTCTTTACTATAGATGAAGAGGCCGAAGATCCAGGCTTTGATGTACGTAAATCAGAGGTTAGAGAAGCAGGTGTAGAGTTTTCTGCTTGGGTGTCTGGTCGCTATACGGCAGCTCCAATTCCTGGTTATCTAGACAAAGATGAACTTATCACACCAGAAATCGCAGCCCAATTAGAGGAAGACGATAAAGTAGAAACAGTAAAGATTCAATCTATCCTTACTACAACCGCCGTTAACGGTATTCCACAGAAGGCTTATGGAATTGATATGTCTACCCGTAATCTGGTAGCGGCACATCAACCTGTAGGTGTTATTGCTGCTCAGTCCTTAGGTGAGCCTGGTACTCAGCTAACACTTGATACCAAACACGGCTCTGGTGTGGCTGGCTCTGGTGCTATTGCTAGAGGTCTTCCTCGTGTAGAAGAGCTTCTAGAGGCTCGTAGCCCTAAAGGTCAGGCTTGGGTATCTCCTGTGGATGGTATAGTAGATATTGCCGAGATTGACAACCACTATGTTGTTACTATTACTCCAGAATCTGGCGAAACTGTTAGAGTAGAGCTAGATGGACGTAAAGCAAAGGTCAAAGATGGTGCTGACGTAAAAACTGGTGACGTAGTAGCATCTAAGAAGCTAGGCAAAGAGCCAATTGTTGCTCCATTTGATGGAAATGCACAGCTAGTTGATGGCGCTATCATCTTGGTAGCTAATGCTGGGTCTCCGGTAAAGATTGAAATACCTGGCGATGCCGAGTTGGTTGTAAAGAAGAATGCTCACGTATCCAAAGGCGATCGTATTACAACTGGTTCTTTGAATCTTCAAGACCTCTTGAAATACAAAGGCAAAGAAGAGACCGAGCGCTACATCATGAACGATGTTCTTGCAGTGTATGCTGCTCAGGGACACGAGATTTCTGCCAAACACCTTGAGATTATCGTCCGTCAGATGTTCTCTAGAGTTATGATTGACGAATCGGGCGATTCTAGCTTTGTGGTAGGCGATATTGTATCTCAAGCTGCAGTAGAAAACGAAAACAATGAGCTACTAGCAGAAGGAAAACAACCTGCTAAGTATACTCATCTGTTGCTTGGTATTACCAAGGTTTCCATCTGGTCAGACTCGTTCTTGTCTGCTGCATCATTCCAAGATACTACACGTGTATTGATTAACTCTGCTACATCTGGTAGGATTGATCATCTCCGTGGTCTAAAAGAGAACGTTATCATTGGTCGTAAGATTCCAGTGGGAACAGGCGCTACTCCACTAGATATACCTAGTGAAGAAGAAACAGAAGGCCCAACTGATGAAGAGTAAATAGTCTCTACAAACCTAAAAAATAGCGTAAGAAAACCTTGCGCTATTTTTTATTTTATGATAAAATTAGGTTGTATATTCTATTAATTAGAGCATACATTGCTAGACGCAAGAGTAAGTCTGAGGTTACCAGATGCCAATGAAACTGCTCAAAAGTCTAGTTTCTGTTATGCTCGCAAAGGAAAGGAAAAGAGATGCAAGTCATCATCGGCACCAAAATTGGTATGACCCAGATCATCGGTGAAGATGGCGTTGTGACTCCTGTCACCGTTATCCAAGCCGGCCCAACCACTGTGACTCAGATAAAAACCACAGAATCTGATGGTTATAATGCAGTGCAATTTGGGTATGGTCAGGGTAAGAATCTGAGCAAGTCGGTATCTGGCCACGTCAAAAAGGCCGGAGAAAATATCTCTCCAAAAGTTCTTAAGGAGTTTAGAACTGAGGGAGAGCCAGAAGTAAAGGTCGGAGACATTATCACCGTAGAGAGCTTTAATCTAGGAGATAAAGTTACCGTTACTGGCACTTCTAAGGGTAAGGGCTTTGCAGGTACAGTCAAACGTTGGAACTTCAACGAATCCCGTAATACACATGGTTTTAAGGGAAATATTCGTAGAGTTGGTTCTATTGGTTCTATGTACCCACAAAAAGTTTTCAAAGGCAAGAAAATGCCAGGACGTATGGGACATGATCAGGTTACAGTAAAGAACCTAGTCGTAGCCTATATAGATAAAGAAAACAACATTTTAGGCCTAAAGGGAGCTGTCCCTGGTCCTAAAAAAGGCATCGTAACAGTAGAGGGAAAGGAGTAATATGGCTACACTAAACAAAGATGTTTTCGGTCTCTCTGTTGAAAATCACGAGCTAGTTAAATTAGCTTATGATGCGTACCTTGCAAATTCTCGTTCTTCTCACGCAAAAACTTTAAAGCGTGGCGAAGTTCGTGGTGGTAGTAAAAAGCCTTGGAAACAGAAAGGAACAGGCCGTGCTCGTTTTGGTAGCACTCGCAACCCTATCTGGCGCCATGGTGGTGTAGCATTTGGCCGCACAGGCGAGGAAAACTTCTCCAAGAAGATTTCTCGCGAAAGCAAAAAAGTCGCTATTCGTCAGGCTCTTTCTCTAAAAAATAAAGAGAAAGCAGTTATCTTGGCAGAAAAGCCACTCAAGCAAACTGGTAAGACAAAAGATGCAGCAAAATACATTGATGAGCTTGGTCTTACAGGCAAGAATATCTTAGCAGTTGCACATGAGAAATCCCCAGAACTTATCAAGATGACAAACAATCTTTCCAATCTTAAACTTGTAAGAGCTACATACCTTAACGTATTTGACATTATGAATGCAGATGCAATCGTATTTAGCCCTGAAGCAGTCAAAGATGCAGAAGCTTGGCTTATCGGAAAGGAGAACGCATAATGGAAATTTATCCTCGTGCTACAGAAAAAACCTATCGCGAACAAGCTAAGCGTACTTATGTATTCTTAGTCCCAGACAATGCCACCAAGCAATCTGTTGCGGAGGCTGTAAAAACACAGTTTAACGTTACAGTTATTGATGTGCGCATTTTAACTCGCAAGGGTAAGACTACAAAATATAGTAAAGGCAAACATGCTTATCCAGGCACAACATTTCGTCGTGATAAGAGATTTGCATATGTTACGCTAAAGGATGGCGATTCTATCAAAGTATTTGAAGAGCCAGAAGAAGATAAGAAAGCAGATAAGAAAGCCAAAAAATCCGCAAAGGCCGATAAAAAATCGGAAAAGAAAGGAGATAAATAATGGCAATTAAGGCATATCGCCCAATGACACCTGCTCAACGCCAAAAGACTACACAGGATTTTGACAAGATTACTACCCGTAAACCACTCAAATCCCTCACCAAGGCAAAAAAGCAGCAGGCTGGCAAAAACAACCAAGGACGTATTACTGTTCGCCATCGTGGTGGCGGTGTAAAACGTCATTATCGTATCCTAACTCATAATTTACCAAAGAACTTAAATTTGACTGTTATGGAAATAGAATACGATCCAAATCGTTCAGCACGTATTGCACGTGTCAAAGATCAGAATGATGTATATTATTATGTATTAGCAGACCAAAATATGGAAAAAGGCAGTACATTTTCTACAGGTGATGAGGTGGCCGTAGAGTTATCCAATCGCCTTCCACTAGAAAATATCCCTGTTGGTACGTTTGTATATGCAATTGAGCTAACTCCTGGTCGTGGCGCTCAGATGGTGCGCGCAGCTGGTAGCTCCGCCCAGTTGATGGCTAAAGAGGATGGTTATGCCACACTCAAGATGCCATCTGGAGAATTCCGTAAAGTATTGAGTAGCTGTCAAGCATCTGTCGGTGTAGTTGGCAACGAACAGCATCAAAATATCAAGATCGGTGCTGCTGGTCGTACTCGCCGCAAAGGTATTCGTCCTACGGTTCGTGGTGTTGTAATGAACGCTACAGATCACCCTCACGGTGGTGGTGATGGCGGTCGTCACGGTTCTGGTAAGGCTCCACGTACACCATGGGGACAGTTGACACTTGGCTATCGTACTCGCCATAATAAGAAAACTAATAAAATGATCGTGCGTAGTCGTCACGAAGGAAAGAGGAAATAGGCTATGAGTAGAAGTCTAAAGAAAGGACCTTTTGTAGACTACAAGCTTCAGAAAAAGATTGAAGCACTTTCTACAGAGGATCGCACCGTGATTAAAACTTGGGCCCGCCAATCAACCATTTCCCCAGAGATGGTCGGTCGCACAATCGCAGTCCATAATGGCAAGGTTCATGTTCCAGTTTTTGTAAGTGAAAACATGGTTGGTCACAAACTTGGAGAGTTTGCTCCAACACGTAAATTCCGTCGCCATGGTGGTAAGAAAGCGGCTGAAGCTGCTGCAGCGAAAGGAGATGCATAATGACAACTCATTTCGCTAAAGCGTATATCAAGGGCGTTGATAGTATGCCAAGAAAAACTAGCATCGTTGCGAGCCTCGCTCGTGATCGTTATGTGGCAGATGCTATTGTTATCTTGGAAAATACTCCTCGCCGTGCGGCCCGTGCAGTTAAAAAAGCAATAGAGAGCGCAAATGCAAATCTCTTAAACAGTGGTGTTTCCATTGATCCTAAGACAATTCGTGTTTCTCGTATCTCTGTTACTGCTGGTACTCGTATGCGCCGTTATGTTCCTGCATCACGCGGTCGTGCATTGCCATACGAGAAAGTATCTTCTAATATATTTGTAGAAGTTGCAGGCGAAGAAAAAGTTAAAGCCGCCACTAAGAAGGAGGACAAGTAATGGGACAGAAAGTTAATCCTGGTTCATTCCGTCTTCAGATTAGCAAAGATTGGTCATCCAAATGGTTTACCAAGAAATCTGATTTTAAGAATTGGTTAGTTGAAGATTCAAAGATTCGCGAAACCATTGAGAATCGTTTTAAGGCTCGTCCAACAATTGCTAAAATTAACATTGAACGCAGCTCTAACCTTACTACAGTCACAATCCTTACTGCTAAAGCAGGTGCTGTGATTGGAAAACAAGGTGCTGGTATCAATGAGTTGAAGAAGGAATTAGAGAAATTTACATCTCAACCAGTTCGTTTGAACGTAGAAGAAATTAAGAAACCAGAGCTAAATGCCAAGCTAGTTGCAGAAAACATTGGCTTCCAGCTAGGAAAGCGTATGAATTTCCGTCGCGCAGTTAAGATGGCTTGCCAATCTACTATGGCTGCAGGCGCTAAAGGTGTACGTATTGAAGTTGCTGGTCGTCTAAATGGCGCAGAAATGTCTCGCCGTGAGAAATTTATTGAGGGCTCCGTTCCTCTACATACTCTTCGCGCAGATATTGATTTCTACTGCCATCACGCACCTACAACTGCAGGTATCGTTGGTGTAAAGGTCTGGATTTATAAGGGGGAGAAATAATTATGGCTATTTTATTACCTAAAAAGACAGCACATCGCAAAGTACGTATTGGCAAAAATGAGGGCAGAGCAACTCGTTGCAATAGCGTAGACTTTGGTGATTATGGACTGATGTCACTTGATAATGAACGCATCAATTCCAAACAGATTGAGGCAGCTCGCCAGGCAATCACACGTTATATTAAGCGTGGTGGTAAGATTTGGATTCGTATCTTCCCACACACCCCTGTCACCAAGAAACCTCTTGATGTTAAGATGGGCGGTGGTAAAGGTGAGCCACAGTTCTTTGCAGCAAAGGTAAAGGCTGGAACAGTAATGTTTGAAATCGGTGATGTTACTCCAGAGCAGGCTAAAGAAGCATTGCGCCTAGCATCCCACAAATTACCAGTACGCTGTAAAATTATTAAGAGAGAGGAGTTTTAATCATGGTTAAGACTACTAAGACTACTGTGAAGAAAACTTCAGATAAGCAAAATAAATCTCTTGCAGAGCTTCGCGCTGATTTATTAACAGCTAAGAAGAGCCTTCATGATGGCACATTGCATAATCCACATGCAATTCGTTCCATCAAAAAAGATATTGCAAGAGCATTAACTAACGAAAAGAAAGGAGAAAAGTAATGGCTAAATCACTTATTGGCCTGGTTTCTTCCGACAAGCGTGATAAGACCATTACAGTCTCTATCGCTAGTCGTGAAACCCACCCT
>JAFRAV010000045.1 GCA_017405225.1 Candidatus Saccharimonadota bacterium
CCATCCTGATTATCGCCATAGCCATACTGGGTGAAGAGGTATTATCAGGATGCCGATTTTATATTTACGGCTAGTAGGTGTTGCTTTTTAATACGATAAGCCTTATACTAAAAAACATAAGAGCAGTGCCGCTAAGTCACACTGCCTATGGGTTTGGTAGAGACCTACCTACGGGTAGGTCTCTTTCGTTGCCGAAGTACGAACAACGAGATCTCTAGCCTAACTCCGCTCAATATTATCAATCGGTTTTATACTCACACCCATATTCCATTATGGGTGAGTGAATAGATAATGCAAGCACAAGCCCGATAAAATCTTTTGGATACTTCTGGTCCTACCTCTTCACCCAGTATGGCTATGGCGATAATCAGGATGGAGCTACAGGACTGCACTCATATCCACTAGACTATGTCTACTCTGGCCTCTACTACTTGCATACTGGTCGCTTGTACTACCAGGGTAGCACTGCAGGCTTGTGGTCTTCTACTATCGTTAGTAGTACTGATGCTTATAGATTGGCTACGTGGTCTACGGTTGTGCGACCTGCAGAATCCAGTTATAAGGCAACCGGGAACGCTCTCCGTTGCGCAATTTACTAGTATATTCGTATAAAACGTTGTAAGAATTACAACATGTACAGGAAGGAACAAGTAGTTTACAAACCATGGAGATTATTTTGTAGTAGTCAAAAACAACTGGCCTGTAGCATTTTTTATGGATATTTCAAGCATTAGCTTGATAATTAGTTTATCTACAGATGCGATTTTGGACTATTTAGTTATCTTTGTGGCCTGATACTTGACCTGTAAGGAGAAAGATGTCAGAATAGCGCTAATGTGCAAAAAAGTACAGAGGTGTCAAGCATTAGCTTTTAATAATTATTTTCTAAAAAAATAACGGGCTTATGCTTGGAAAAAATCTAAATGTAGTGCATACTGAGAGTGGGTTGGGAGTACATCGGTCCTAGAGCTGCTGTTTGAGAGATAATGATTATTTAGAGAATTGAGCATAAACTATTGAAGTGCATCTGTTCTCAACGCATTTCAATAAAAGATTTTGGACTTCTCCTTGTATATGTCTTTTCCTCTCCCTAGATTACATGAAAGCAGGTAGAGCATACCTTATACACTAAAACAACATAAGAGGGGATTCTCTAGGACCATATAACCCCTCTAGCAGAGGTTTTAAGCATTTGCATTTTAGCAAAAAAAGGATAAAAGTATTGACTAATCACAAGAGATATGGTAATATAAGGGAAATAGAGTTAATAGTAATTTAATGGAGAATTATAATGGATTTTAACCCTTACGCCACAGAGGATAAGCAGCAAAAAGTTCGCATTATTATTGCTACTGCCGCTATTGCTGTAATTGTTCTAGGTATTGCTACTTGGGCTATTATTGCAATTGTTGGTGGCAAAGATAATAAAGTCTCTACAGAGCAAAATGCTACTGTAGCTGTTGACGATAATGCAAACAATACATCTGCAAATTCCAATAAAGACCAAAGTGCCTCATCAGAGGTTGCGCCAGAAAGCGATGGCGTTTCTAATAGTGGCAATGTTACAGAGGTACATAGTACAGGAGATGATGCTCCAACCACTTCCTTGCCTACACCTGTAGTTATTACGCAAGAAGCATCTGTTCCTACCACTGGGCCAGAAGAAATCTTGCCTTTTGCACTTGTAGCTGGTATGCTCGTAGCTTATCTATATTCTCGTAAGTTGGCTACTCGTGAAGCCTAAGATTATTAAATAAAGAGATGACTAGCAATAGTCATCTTTTTGTGCTATAATGAAAGAGCGTAGCAACACGCAAAGTATTTTAATCTATCTAAGCCCGAGTGGTGAAATTGGTATACACGTATGCCTTAGGAGCATATGCTCTTGTAGCGTGCTGGTTCAAGTCCAGTCTCGGGCACCAAGACCAAAAACAAGAAAGGATAAAAATGGCTAAAAATACATCTAGAACAAAAGTTAGATTTATCACAGGGTTGTTTATACTTGCAACTCTGATTTTTTCTTTAATTACAATTCAGGGACTCTGGAAGATTAACCAATACGGCAAGAATTTCCAAAGTGTGTCTGATGCGCCAGGTCTTTGCTATGACGAGCAGAAAACAGATGATAATTCCGTCATAAGAGAGAACTCGTACCTTTGTTATACCTATACAGATAATTCAGGAAAATTTGCAGAGGTAAACGATGATGATGATCGTGCGATTTTTCTCTTTGATAGGATGACGCTGATTGCAACAACTCAGACCATGCAACTAAGGGTAGTGACTGTGACTATTAGCAGTATTATGTCTGTTGCTAGCTTGCTTGGTGCAGTTATCTATTTCTGCCATAATAGGGCCTAGTCTACCAACCTAAAGCTATCCAAAATCTCCATTTTTAAATCCTTATGTTATAATTAGGGTATAAGAGTGGAGGTTTTTATGGGAAAACGGATTGGTTTGGTTGTTACCTTCATCTTTTTTATGGCGCTTGCAGTGATTGCAACTAGTTTTTTCTTTTTGGTTAAAAATAAGCAGATTTTAGTCAATCCATGGTTTGTTTCCAGAGATAAAGACACTATTGGCGTGGATATTTCGCACTACCAGGGGACAGTAGACCTAGAGAAATTGGCTAGCCAGAACATCAAATTTGTATATTTCAAGGCCACAGAGGGAAGTTCTTATAAAGATGAGCATTTTAGAGAGAATTGGGACAAGGCACAAGATAGCAAAATCAAAGAAAAAATGCTATTTGGTGCGTATCACTTTTTCTCTTTAGAGAGTAGCGGAGAAGACCAAGCCAATAATTACATCAGCACCGTAGGTGATTTAACGGGGAATTTGGTGCCGGTGGTAGATTTTGAGCTATACGGTGATTATCTAAACAATCCGCCCAAAAAAGAATATGTCGTTAGCAAGCTCAGGTCGCTACTAGATGCTTTAGAAGCACAGTATTTGACAAAGCCTATGATTTATAGTGAAATAGATGTTTATAATCATTATTTGGCAGAGGATTTTTCTGACTATCCACTATGGCTTAGAAGTGTTTATTATCCAATAGATTGGAAATTCCGCGATGATTGGACTATGTGGCAGTATACCGATAGAGGCGAGCTAGAGGGATATACAGAGGAAAAATACATAGATTTGAATAAACTTAATCCAGCTAAATCACTAAATAATTACGTTGTCAAATAGGAGAAAAAACACAGATTTTAATTTCAGGAAAACATAATAAAAGCATAATTCTTATGATAAAATAGATAATGATAGGAAGAGTAGAGGTGTATGAATAAAATTGCGAAGTATCTTAATCAACATATTATCGGCAATGTTTTTGATTCCCCGCAGATTTTAGAGGCATACGCTACGGATAACTCACCACTAAAGATTATGCCACAAATGGTGGTTATTCCAGAGAATACGTCCGATGTTTGCAAGACCGTAAAATTCGTTAATCAACTATCTAATAAAAGTGTCTATATTCCTATCACTGTTCGTGGCTCTGGATTAGATAAGACTGGTGCGGATTTGAGCGATGGAATTGTAATGTCTACGGAGCACATGAACAAAATCCTAGAGATAGACGATCGTTCTCGCTTGGTTAGAGTTCAGGCAGGTGTTACACTTGGGCAACTTAATTCTGCGTTGGCACTCTATGGTTTGACTGTACCAATTTTGGCAAACCCGCGAGATACAATAGGTTCTTTGATTTCTAATTTTACAACTGATTCTGCTGCCGGCAAGTATAACGGTATCTATTACTACATAGACCAGCTAGAGGCGGTTTTGTCAAATGGTGATACTCTTCAGACTACGCGTATTGCACGTCCTCATCTATCACACAAGACAGGTCTAACGTCTTTTGAAGGGCAAATTTACCGCGAGATAGATAAGCTAATCAATGACAACAGCAATCTGATTAATGACTTAGGGAATCGTAGCACAATAGACGCATCAGGCTATCAAATGGTAACCCAAATAATACGTGATGTGACCAAGAGTTTTGACTTGTTGCCAGTTTTTTATGCAGCACAGGGAACTCTAGGTGTTATTACAGAGATAATTTTGCGTTGTGAAGTGTTCCAGCCAGAGGTGTCGCATTTTGTGGCGGCCTTTGAATCGGTCGGGGCTGCACGAGATTTTATCCAGGATATTATGCCTTTAATTCCACAAGAGCTTAATTTGTATGACGCCAGAATGTTTAAAGATGCGGTAGAGCATGGCAAAGACCCAGCGTTATTTGCGCCAAAGTTTTATAAGGGATATTTTGTTTGGGCAGGTTTTGATGATGGTCCTCGTAAATCTGCCAAGAAAATGAAAAAATGCCTATCTCTACTACCTCACAATGCCGCCGCAGTAATGGAAACAGATGAGAACACTACAGATTTTAAGCGGCTAAAATCTGCAATCCGTAGCTATATCAACGAGGATATCAGGGGTGAGCGTACGCCAATTATGGATGATTTTTACGTACCATCTGATAAACTAGCTAATTTTTTGACCGATTTGAAGGTAATGGAAGAAACTTACAACCAAGAATTGCCAGTTTATGGTTCATTTTCTACCAGTAATTACTCTGTTAGACCAGATATTCAATTAGGAACAGTAGAAGGCCGTCAATTTGTCTTAAAATTTATTCATGATTTTAATTCTCTAGTACGAGAACACGGCGGCTCTATCACTGGAGGTGCGCCAGAAGGTCGCACTAAGGCTCTAGCCACTAATGACAATATGTCTGATGATGAAATCAACCTCTATAGCGAGGTAAAGAGGATATTTGATCCTAATGGCATCTTTAATCCAGATGTAAAACTTGGAGCCAACGAAAAAGATGTTGTAGGCCATATGCGCACCACATACCTAAATAAAGTGCTAGAATAGCGTATTCTTTTCTCTCTGGAAAAAACGTGTTATAATTACAGATATGAAAACTACTGTAAAAAACTTATCAGATACCAAGGTGGAAATAAAAGTCGTTCTAGGCAAAGAAGAGCTAGCACCTGCTCGCAAGAAAGCGATTGAAAGATTAGCAAGTGAGGTCAAAATTCCTGGATTTCGTAAGGGCAAAGTCCCTGCAGATATCGCAGAAAAACATTTGGATGTAAATGACATCTCTCAGGTGACCGTAGACATTGCTGTACGCGAGGCTGTTCCACAGGCATTTATTTCTAATAAAATTAGCCCACTAATTATCCCAGAGGTCAACGTTACCAAGATTGTTACGGATGAATCTGTAGAATTTATCGCTAAGGCAGATATTTTGCCAGAGGTTAAACTGGGTGATTATAAAAAACTTGGTGTTAAAAAACCAGAAACAAAAGTATCCGACAAAGACATTAATGATGTACTAGATAACATTGCTAGTGCCTATGCTGAGAAAAAGGTTACCAAGCGCCCTGCTAAACTAACAGATGAGGTAATCATTGATTTTACCGGCAAGAAAGATGATAAGCCATTTGCTGGTGGTAGTGCCAAAGATTACACTCTAGGGCTTGGCTCTGGTGCGTTTATCCCAGGTTTTGAGGATGGTATTGTAGGACACGAACCAGGTGATAAATTTGAGATTCCGCTTACTTTCCCTAAAGATTATCACGCTAAGGAGTTGGCAGGAAAGAAAGTAGTATTTGAGGTACTACTCAAGCAAATCAACGAGGTAATCAAGCCAAAAATGGACGATGAGCTTGCTAAAAAATGTGGCCCATTTAAGACATTAAAAGAGCTAAAAGAGGACATCAAGAAGAATCTTGCTACTCAGAATGACCACAAAAACGAAGAGAAATACAAAGATATGCTCGTAGAGGAGCTAGTCAAGAAATCTACAGTCTCTGCACCAGATATTCTAATAGACGACCAGATGAAGTTTATCAGGGATGACATTACTCGTAATGCTGCAACTCAAGGTCTAAAATTTGAAGATTATCTAAAGCAGACAGGTCAAACAGAGAAAGACTGGGAAAAAGAAGCCAAAAAAGTGGCCGAAGCTCGTGTTAAAGCATCTCTAGTGTTGCAGATTTTAGCACGTGACAACAAAATCACTGTACCAGATGATGAGGTTTCTGCAAAAGTGGCAGAGCTAAAAGACGTTTATAAGAAATCACCAGAAGCACTTAAGAATCTAAAAGATCCACGCGTGCGTCAAGATATCAAGAATAGGATGACGATAGAGAAGACGTTGGAATTCTTGGTGAAGGCAAATTCTAAATAATATTCGGTCTTCCCAGACTTTGTGTAATTCTTTTGATAACATGTGGTCTTCCCAGCTCAAATAATTCTCACTACAGTAATTTTAAGTCATCTTGGTTTTAGCCTTGTCAAAATTACTTCCAATTCTTTATGAAATGAGATAGCTTCGCCTCATTTCATAAGGTAATTGCGCATAATTTTGACTAGGTAAAATCCGCTTTAATGACTTAAAATTAGTAGTGAGAATATTTGTCTGGTCCTACCTCTTCACCCAGTATGGCTATGGCGA
>JAFRAV010000046.1 GCA_017405225.1 Candidatus Saccharimonadota bacterium
ATAATCGATTATTCTGTAACCGGCATTTTAATAGTTCCGAGATGCTCATATCCCTCCAATTTTATATCTTTTAACCCACGCGAACTGTCAAACTTATAGAAATCTTTTACCTTAGGGTTTAGCCATAATTTTGGTGCTTTTGGCAATCCACCAGAGGCCATCGCTTTATCATAACGTTCAATCTGTTCCTTAATTCCCTCTATTTGATTCTCGTAAATATGCTCGTCATTAGTAATAAATGTCATTTGTCCCGGTTTCGCTCCTACCGACGCTGCAATCAGATGACAAAGCACCGCATACTGTACTACATTAAAGGGTAGTCCCAAGGGTATGTCTGAAGAGCGCGAAGTTACCAAGATATTCAATTTCCCATCAATCAAATTCCACTGTGAATTCCATACACAGCTAGGCAAAGCCGCCGTTTCTAACCACTCATTTTGCCAAAGACTCAACACCATTCGTCGATTCCCTGGATTCGACTTCAAAGTCTCAATCAAATTTCTAATTAAATCATATCTGTTCACGATCCACCCATACGCTGTGCCAATCGTGTGCGCAAAATTCTCCGGCTCCAAATCCGGGTGCTTTTCTTTGAAAATCTCGTTTAAATTCCGCCCCTGATAAGTGCCATCTTCTGCAATTTCCCATTCATTCCAAATTTTTACTCCTCGCTCCTGTAGCCACCTCACATCATTTGATGCTTGCTGATAAATCCACAAAATTTCAATCACCGCCGTCTTAAACGCCACTTTTTTGCTCGTCAATATCGGAAATTCCTCTGATAAATCAAACTGCAGCACCTGATGCGGTAAACGAATCGTAGACGCGCTCGACGCCCCCTGCGCCGTGTGGTCCGGTATTGCTTGAGCCACCTTCGCAGACCGACTATCCTTTTTTCGATAATTGGTGATTTTTTCCCCTTCCGCCAAAATCCTCTTACAAAGATCAATATATTGATCATCAAATTTGCTCATCTTTCCTCCATTTTTATCAATTATACCACATCCAAAGCCCAAAAACCGCCCGTAAAAGGCGATTTTTGGGTAAATAAACAAATCCTTACTAGGAACCTAGCGTACACCTAATAGCGTAGCCGTAGCTCTTATAGATGATATTGGTACCTGGGCTGACATTGGAGCTATCCAGGCGCAGGCTGTAGCTATGGCTACTACCGAGCACAGCAGACGACCAATAGAAGCCGTAGTTACCCCTAACAACCGCCGACGAACCATAGAAGCGGCCGGAGTAGAGGAAGTTGTTTGGATATGAGCGTAGAGCGTTAGAGATTGGACCTGCTTCTGCGGTACCTGTGTAATATGGGTATGTTTCGCTATCATAGTTAGCTGGATTTACGCCATTATTAAGACCTGTAACAATAAGGTTCCAAAATTCATTGTTGGTTTCGTTACTTTTGTTGCCGCCTTTGGGTAATCGCCAGCCTGCAGGACAAAGTGAGGTGCTTTCTATAGATTGGTTATTAGTGTTGTAATAGGTAGTATCTGCTATTGCGGCATGCCAGGTGTAGTAGTTACCCATGGAGTAAGTATTACCATCTGTGGAGTAGCTGGAGCTAGACTGTCTGGAGCTAGTATTGTTGTTATTGTAACGAGGGAAGCGGTAACCAGTATCGCTTCCAGTAATGGCAGGAGCGGCAGTAGAACCGTCTGTAGAGTAAAGGGAGTTAGCAGTAGTGGAATCTTTAAAGTTAGCAGACTCTGGGTCAGCTAGGCCAATAAAGGAAGAATTGTATCCTTGAGCTAATGTACCATCTGAGTTATGTGATGCAGTGTTTTCTAGTCTTAAGTTTTCTATCATCCAGCATTTACCATCAGCTAGTTTAGCTATAGCATAGGTATTATTATCTCTCTCGTCAGTAAGAGCAGTAACAGAAGAGAGATTTGCTGTACCATCATTAGGATCCTCTGTTAGACCATTACAAGCAGTAGTAGCATTAGATTGTAATGAACCAGCTGATGGG
>JAFRAV010000003.1 GCA_017405225.1 Candidatus Saccharimonadota bacterium
AAGCGGATTTTACCTAGTCAAAATTATGCGCAATTACCTTATGAAATGAGGCGAAGCTATCTCATTTCATAGGGAATTGGAAGTAATTTTGACAAGGCTAAACCTGTATGACTTAAAATTACTGTAGTGAGAATTATTTGGGCTGGGAAGACCATACAAAAAAAGAGTCCTACGTCAAGGACTCTTTTTGTGATAAGGCTATTCTTTTGCCTCTTCTTTAGCTTCACCTTCTGCAGCTTCTTCTGGCTTGCTGCCATTGTCTGATGGAACATCAGCGGCACTGGCTTCTGCGGCTTCTTTAGCGGCAGCTTCTTCTGCCTCACGTTGTGCAGCTACTGCTGCTGGATCGTACAAGTTAGCAATTACCTGATCAGAAGATAGCTCCTTATCTGCCAAGGTAACACCTTCTGGAAGAATAATATCTGCAACGGTAATTTTATCTTCTAGAGTAGCCATCTTAGATGCGTCAATAGTAATCTGTTTTGGAAGGTCTGCTGGCTTAGCCTTGACGTCAATTTCTTCCATAACTTGCAACAATGTGTAGTGTAGTTTGTTTGCCTCTGATGAATCAAAGCCCTCAAGAATAATAGGAGTAGTGGCTTCTACTGGCTTATCGGCAGATACAGCCTGAAACTCTACGTTTACAATCTTGCGAGAAACTGGATCAATGGCAACATCTTTTACGATGGCCATAAGTTTCTTGCCAGATACATCTATATCAATAGTGGAGTGATAACCAGCACTGCGAAGTACCTTCTCTGTATCATTATAGATAGATTGTGCCAAAAGAGGCTCTCCCTCACCGTAAATAACGGATGGGATTAGACCATCGGCACGTAGACCGGCAGCTTTTTTACCAGTCAAAGTACGCTTTTCTAGAGACAATTTATTCTCAGACATAATTATATTTCCTTATCTTTCTTCTAACTTTTGTATATTTTACCTTATTTTTAGCAAAAATGCAAGAGTAAAGGGTTAGAAACCCATATATTTTCATTGTATCATACTTATGCTTTTTTGTCAAGATACTGCTTGAGATACTGTCCAGTTGGGGTTTTAGCATCTTTAGCAAGTTGTTCTGGAGTTCCCTCCGCTACAACCATGCCACCATGCTGACCACCTTCTGGGCCCATATCAATAATCCAATCGGCGGATTTGATAACGTGCAGATTGTGCTCAATAATAATCATTGAATTACCCCCATCCACTAATTTGTTTAAAATATCAAGCATTCGCTTTACGTCTGCAGTATGAAGCCCAGTAGTTGGCTCGTCCAAAATATAGAGAGTTTTGCCAGTGCTACGACGTGATAATTCTGTTGCTAATTTGATGCGCTGGGCCTCACCACCAGAGAAAGTAGTTGCAGGCTGACCAAGACGAATGTAGCCAAGTCCTACCTCTTGAATAGTTTTGAGTTTTGGAGCTATAGATGGAATATTGGCAAAAAATTCTACCGCTTCATCAATTGTCATATCTAGAACATCCGAAATGGATTTATCTTTGTATTTTATTTCTAGCGCCTCGTGGTTATATCTCTTACCATGACAAGCTGGACAAGTAACATAAACATCTGGCAAAAAGTGCATTTCTATCTTATTAACCCCATCGCCCTGACAGGTTTCACAACGACCACCTTTAACATTAAAAGAAAACCTTCCGGCCTTATAGCCGCGCACTTCCGCCTCTGGCTGTTTGGCAAATAACTCACGAATCTGGTTAAATACACCTGTATAGGTGGCTGGATTGGAGCGTGGTGTCCGGCCAATTGGACTTTGATCTATTACGATACATTTGTCTAAATTCTCTACTCCGTCTATCCTGTCGTGTACACCTGGAACCGTCTGAGCCCGATGCAAGCGTGCAAGAAGCTCGTTGGCTATAATATCATTTACTAATGTAGATTTACCAGAGCCTGACACTCCAGATACAACCGTCATTACACCAAGTGGAAACTTGACGTTAATATTTTTAAGATTATTCTCGCGAGCACCGATAACTTCTAGATATTGACCCATTTTAGGTTTACGACGCTTTTTTGGCACTGGAATTGTTTTTTTGCCAGAAAGGTATTGACCTGTTAGTGATTTCTCGTTTTTCTGGATTTCAGAAGGAGTACCTGCCGCTACCACCTTGCCACCATTTATACCAGCACCAGGGCCAATGTCAATGATGTAATCGGATGAAAGCATAGTGTCCTCGTCGTGTTCTACTACTAAGACTGTGTTTTTGAGGTCGCGTAGATGTTTGAGGGTGGCAATTAATTTATCATTGTCGCGCTGATGTAAACCAATAGAAGGCTCGTCTAAAACATACAAAACACCTTGAAGTCCAGAGCCAATTTGCGTAGCCAAACGGATACGTTGAGCCTCACCACCAGACAAAGTATTAGCTGCACGGCCAAGTTCCAAATAGCCCAAGCCCACGTCTTTCATAAATTTTACGCGTTCACGAATTTCTTTTAGAATTGGATCCGCAATTTGATGCTCGGCTTCGGTAAACTCTAAATCTTTGTCTAACACCTCTAGCGTAGCATCTACATCCATATTACACATATCTATAATATTTAAACCATGAATCGTAACTGCCAAAACTGCAGGTTTTAGCCTAGCACCATGACAAGTCTGACATTCCCTTACGCGCATAAAACGCTCTATATCTTTCCTGATAAAATCAGAATCAGTCTCTCGGTGACGGCGTTCAAGTGTTGGTATTACGCCCTCGTAAGTAGATTCATATACTGCGCCTTCTTTAAATTTGCCAGAACCAGAGATGCGTACTGTATATTTTTGCTCGCCGGTACCATAAAGAATTTTATGCTTAGCATCATCTGATAGCTCTCGTATTGGAACATGGACAGAAAAGCCGTTCTTCTGAGCTACGGCATCAAGACGTTTTAGCCACCATGAATCTTGAGTAACGCGATTAAACGGTCTAATGCCGCCCTCTGCTATAGTAAGATTAGGATTAAAGACCAACTCTGGATCTATCTCTAGTCTAGTACCTAAACCAGTACAAGTAGGGCAAGCTCCTTGTGGCGCATTAAAAGAAAATAGACGTGGCTCTAGCTCTGGAATTAACTCGTCTGGGTGATTTGGACAAGCATAACGCTGAGAATAAGTAATTATCTCTGTATTATCCTTGCTAATGTTCTCTTTCTCCCCTACCGAAGTAGAATTATCTGTAATCTTAAGAATCTGAATAATCCCCTGGCCAAGTTCTAGAGCCTGCTCAATGCTACCAGAAATACGCGAAAGCAAATCTGGTGACAGAATAAATCTGTCTACTACAATCTCTATATCGTGACGCTCATTTTTGGCGAGTTCTGGAAACTCATCAAGCGCATAAATAATTCCATCCACCCGTACGCGCGAAAAACCTTTGGCTTGATATTGCTCTGAGATGTGTGAAAATTCTCCTTTTTTCTGCTGAACAATTGGCGCAAGCAACATTAATTTGCTACCGAGTGGAAGCTTCATCACTTCATTGACGATATCCTCCGTTGTACGACGACTAACCTCACTATGGCAAATTGGGCAATGTGGCACACCAACTCTGGCAAAAAGTAAACGCAAATAATCAAAGACCTCTGTTACCGTAGCAACGGTAGAGCGAGGATTACGAGAAGTAGATTTTTGATCTATAGAAATAGCAGGCGACAAACCAGTGATAGTATCTACATCTGGTTTATCCATCACCCCAAGAAACATTCTGGCATAAGATGAAAGACTCTCCACATAACGACGCTGACCTTCTGCATAGATTGTATCAAAGGCTAAGCTAGATTTACCAGAGCCAGACAAACCAGTCAAAACTACCAATTTATCTCTAGGAATATCAACATCAATATTCTTGAGATTATGTTGGCGTGCACCCCGAATTCTTATCATATTATCGTCCATGCTCTACCTCGTTAAACTGTCCTATTATACACCAAATTGCAGAATAATTCAACGATATAGTCTTCCCAGCTCAAATAATTCTCACTACAGTAATTTTAAGTCATCTTGGTTACAGCCTCGTCAAAAATAGCTCGTAATTCCTTATGTAAAGAAATAGCTTCGCTTCTTCACATAAGGTAATTACTCATATTTTTGACAGA
>JAFRAV010000004.1 GCA_017405225.1 Candidatus Saccharimonadota bacterium
CTAGGCTAAGCCCTTTGGAAAGGTGGTGATAAAATGAACTATAACGAAGAAATTGCGAGCATGTTTAAAGAATTTGGACTCGAAATAAACATTGAGAAAGTTCCCCCTCACCGGAGACCTACAGCTCAATCTTACCTGGAATTAGAAAAGAGCATTGCTCTAAAGTGCGCCGAAAACGACAGGATGCGCATGCTGAGTGAAGTTTACTCGAGAAATTCACTGCCAATACTTTAACCAATAAAAGACCGGAGTACTCGGTCTTTTCTCATGTAATTAAAGAGGCGAGAGGAAAGTTGCTTTTGCTGGCGCAAAACCAACTCCACCGGGCGTCGCCTCAAAAAATACCAAGTAAACTTGGATTTTTATTCGGCTCCTACGGTGTTCCGAACCTACGGTTCGGAACCCTCTCGCTGACAGAATAGATAAAAAATAAGGCCTTTTAGGCCTATTTTTTATCTATGGCGGAAGCGAGAGGATTCGAACCTCCGGTACGGTTGCCCGCACACACGCTTTCCAAGCGTGCTCCTTAAACCACTCGGACACACTTCCAACCGGCACGGAATAGTTAAATTAGTTATTTAACGCCTCCGTCTCATAAGATAATAACATATTTTTGCTAGATTGAGAAGAGTTGTTGCCAATTCTACATGTTGCCAAACTCGCGTGTCGCCAAATCAATGCATCGCTAGTTTTACGTGCCAAACCCATATGTTGCTAACTCTAGTTTGCCGTATCGGTTAAATCGTGTATAATGAGGCTATACTCAGAAAGGGGGGAATAGTATGAGTAGCAAATTATTCAAAGTGGTAAATTTGGATTGCAGAGTAAGAAAAGAAGATATTGCCTTAGAGATAATTAGCTTGCTAAATGAGGTAGATGTTGCTTTGTCTGGTAACTTTGTTGCTGACAAAATGCATTTGGGCGGCAAAACTCTTCAAACCGATAGAATGAAGATAGCTATCTATCCTGTATCTAGTGGCAATACTTCTGTATTAACTCATTACGAGGTAGAATGTAAAATGCCAGGTGAAGATTATCCTCATACAGTTTTTATGGCAGAGCAGTTCAGCTTTAAGCAGCGCGATAATAGAAGAGATGAGAAAAAACTAATGCCAGCGATCTTTGTACTATATGATGCATATTGGATTAATTATCTAAGCAATATTGCTATTATCGTCTAACCAATCCAAATCCCCACCCGAGACACGTTGTCTCGGGTTTTTCACGACAAAACTATTAAAAAATATCAAATATTTTTCGCAAAAATAACAGGCTAGACTTTTTCAAAAAAAGTCCTGCGCTTATGCTTGCATATAAGAGGTGGATGTATTACATTTAAAGTATGAGTCCGCAAGATGTCATTATTGATTTAAAAGGTGTTACCAAACGTTATGGTATTGGCGATGCGGAATCTTATGCTTTAAAAGATTTTGACCTCACCGTAAAGAGAGGTGAGTTTATTATGATTATGGGGCCTAGTGGATGTGGCAAGACTACTCTACTTAATATTATAGGCCTACTAGATAAGCCTACAGAGGGTGAGTATTTACTAAATGGCGAAGCAGTAGAAAAGGTATCAGATAAGAAAAAGGCACGTCTGCGTGCTAAAAAAATAGGTGTAATTTTTCAAGATTTTAATCTAGTGCCACAGCTCACGGTTTTAGATAATGTAACTCTGCCAATGGTTTATGCAGGGTACACCAAGACTCATAGAGAGATGCAAGCAGATCGTATCTTGGAACGTTTTCATCTGCAAGAGCGTGAGTACTATATGCCATATCAACTATCTGGCGGACAACAACAGAGAGTGGCAATTGCACGTAGTTTAGTATCTAATCCAGAAATAATTTTAGCCGATGAGCCTACTGGCAACCTGGATTCTCGTTCTTCTCATGTAGTAATGGAAGAATTGCGCGAGATTCACAGCGAGGGAAATACCATTATTATGGTAACACATAATCCTAATCTTACCGCATATGCTACTCGCGTGATTAATATGCTAGATGGCCAGATAGATACAGATATCAAGACCGTGGCAGATAAAGATTTGCCTCAGCCAGTTGCTGTCCATTTTCGTAAACGTCAGATTCTAAAAGAAGTAAAAGAGGCTCTTACTGGTAATGATGAGTCAGATTCTACCGAAGAGAAATCTACCGAGACGTTTGATATTAATGTTGGTGTAGAATCAACAACTGGCGCTGTGAAGGTAGTCAGAGAAGAGAAATCTGAGCAAGAGCATCTTAATAACCTAGAAGAACTAAAGAAATTGCAAGAAAAATACCAAAAAAGGTCTCAAAAGGCAGTCAAGAAACGTAAGAAGAAAGGGGGTAAGTAATGGCACTACTCCTTAGAACTCACTATTCATTAGCTCGTGATTCTATTCGTAAAAACCGCACTAGGAGCTTCTTGACTTGTCTTGGTATAGGTATTGGTGTTGCTAGTATTATTATGATTATGTCTTTAATGGGCAGTATTAATAATATGATTTCTACTCAGGTTAAGTCCATGGGCGCAGATTTAATTGTAGTGCGACCAACCAAGCACGTCAGCGCGATTGACTCATTAGTAGAAGGCTTAACCAATTCCAATAGCTATATGACCAGTAGCCTTACTCTTAAAGATGCCAAGGTTATTGCAGGGCTAAACAATGTACAAGCATCAGCTCCTATTGCTGCCGGAGTGGCTACGCTTTCCTCAGAAGACAGAACTGTAAAGAGTGCAAATGTAATTGGTACAACAGCCGACCTCACAAAAGTCCAAAATCTTCAATTAAAGAGCGGTGTATTTTTGCCGGATAGGGTAGAAAATTCTGCTGTGATAGGCAAAAATCTATCATTAGCTCTATTTGGTACAGGTAGCGAGGCTATAGGCCAGACGTTCACCTTGTTTGACCAAAAGTTTATAGTGGTCGGCATGCTAGAAGAAATGAAAGACCCAATCAACTTTAGTAATGTTAATTTTGATGATTCAGTCATAGTAAACGCAGATTATTTAGCTAAAATAGGTGGTAATTTCCAAGTCCAACAGATCAATATTAAGGCTATCAATACTAGTGTATTAGAGGAGCTTTCTGTAGAAATGAATGACCTGCTATTTGCAGAAAAATCTGGCAACCTTAATTACGAAATTCTTTATGGTGATGCAATTTCTCATCCAGCAGGGAGTCTATTTACTGTAGTCTCTGGTATGCTTACAGTGGTAGCGGGTGTGTCGTTAGTGGTAGGTGGTATTGGCGTAATGAATATCCTCTTGGTCTCTGTAGGAGAAAGAACCAGAGAAATCGGTATTAGAAAAGCAGTAGGAGCTAGTAGTATTAATATTTTAATGCAATTTATGTTTGAATCACTCATTCTATCATTGTCAGGCGGTATTTTGGGTATGATTTTGGGCTATGCCATAGCATTTCTAGTATCAATAGTTACACCATTTAATCCTTACATTGATTTATCCATCGTGTTAATTACCATAGCAACATCATTGGTGATTGGTGTATTGTTTGGGATTTACCCTGCAATCAAAGCTGCACGCAAGAATCCGATTGAATCGCTGAGATACTACAGGTAATTCATTCGGTCTTCCCAGCTCAAATAATTCTCACTACAGTAATTTTAAGTCATCTTGGTTACAGCCTCGTCAAAAATAGCTCGTAATTCCTTATGTAAAGAAATAGCTTCGCTTCTTCACATAAGGTAATTACTCATATTTTTGACAGA
>JAFRAV010000005.1 GCA_017405225.1 Candidatus Saccharimonadota bacterium
ACGAACCAAGGAAATGAGGAAATGAAAGCTTGCTTTCTATTTCCGAATGGCGTAGATTCTGGCGCGTAGCGACAGACAGGCGATACAAGCCGGCCCGTGGGCTGCATATAGCCAAGCTTCTTAAAGGATGCCCTGTACATATAATTATCTGTAGTGAGAATCTTTGTGGGTGGGAAGATTACGCGTTAAATAGTCTTGGAAGCAGTCAAATTGTAACTTAATCTAATCAAATCCGCAATTTCCTCAGGAGAGAGCTGTCCAGAATTAACAATTTCTATGCCGCCTTTACCAAAGTATCGGCTCTCCATTACGCTCTCGTATTTTTCTCTTAATAGGTCGCGCAATTTACTGTCAGTGCGAACTTCTATAGTATTCTTTCGTTCTACAAGAAATGCGTGCGAGTTTACTTTGTGCACTGAAATCTTTTCGGCATTATCACCGCTGTTGATAGTTTCCACTGATGTATCGTATGGGCCAATGCCGGTTATTTTAGATAAGTCAAATACCATTTCATCTCCTCTATGCTGCCTTCTATGTCATCAAGTGCGCGATGGACTTCTGGTTTCATATATTTCTTACCAAGCGCGCCCTCAAAATAAACCTTCCAAGCACTTACGTCCAACATGCGATAATGTAGGCGCGATGCAAGATTAGGCATCTCTATATCAATAAATTTACGGTCTTGGTGGATGGAATTACCGGCCAGAATAATCTTCCCTTTCCCTTTTTCATCGCCCGGGATACTTTCTGGCGCAAAGTTATTGTCTATGAATTGCAAAATCTCATTTTCTATCTCCGCTACTGGCTTGCCAGTAGAATTCTGGGCAATTAAACTGTCGCGACTCTCGCTATTCTTCTCCCAAAAAGGACCTACCATGCGCTCACGCATAAAATCTTCTGATACTTTTATTACGCCAGTATACTCTGCGATTTTGTTAAACTTCCAATCTGTGGCAATGGCAGCTACCTCAATAATTTTGTCCTTGCCTGGGACTAGCCCAGTCATTTCTAAATCAATCCATAGTAGTGTTGCTTTTTCTAGCTCAGTTTTCATTACATCTCCTCTGGAATTTCTATCCCTAGAATGTTTAATCCATGTTCTAATATTTTGGCATAAATTTGTACAATAGCCGAGCGGCCAATTTCGTAGTTACTACCAACTACTTTGGAATGCTCATAAAATCTAGAAAAGTCTTGAGCTAAATCATAAAGGTAGTTAGCAATTTTGTGGGGAGCTAATTCTGATACAGCTTCTTCTAGGATGTTCTTGTACTGGTCAATTTTACGGATTAATGATTTTTCGTAAATATTTAAGTCCCAGCTATCCATAGAAATGTTAGACGCTGTAGCGTCTACAGTATTGCCATTTTTGGCTACGGCTGCAAGTACCTTTTTGGCTCTTACCCCTGCGTATTGAAGATAAACTCCGCTATTTCCAGTCATGGAGACGCTTTCTTTTATATCAAATTCTATATTGCCGCCAATCTTGTATTTTAAGAAGGAATATTTGATGGCGCCCAAAGAGATTTTGGTCATCTCGGGCGTTTTACCTAAGTTGCCTAGCGAATCTTCTACATCGTCTAATACATCTACCGCTTTGATAAAATTTCCTTTTCTACTAGCCATTTTTTCGTTGCCAGGCAAGCGTACATTTCCGTGGGTAATATGTATAGTTCTAGCTGGCAAATCTGGTGCAAATTGGCTTATAGAGCAAAGTACCACTTTCATATAATCAATAATATCGTTACCAGTGATAATAATAGATTTATCAAAATGATAATCGTCCCACTTTGTAAATATTAAGCCAACGTCCTTAGTTTCGTAGGTAGGCAAACCTTCGTTATTGATAAATACGCGGGTATGTAACCCATATTTCTCGCCTGGAAAAATGACTGCGCCATGGCTTTCTTCATATACTGGGCCTATGTGGTCTTGAACTTCTTTAAGCCCACGTTTGGCTACTGTAGATTCTGGATAATATTTATCAAACTTTACACCTACACGCTGGTAGAACTCGTCAAAATATCTATAGCTAAGTGTACGCCCAGCCCAATAAAGAGCCGCTACGTCTGATGTATATCCTCCTTCTGGCCAAACTTTGTCTGGACCAGCATCAGCAATCTCATAGATGAGGCGGTTTAGCTCTGTAATCTTTTCTTTAGCATTATCGTTGTCTTCGTAGTCGCGCGTGCCATCAACATAACAAAGTGAGATTTTACCCATATCTTTTGGCTCGGTTAAATCTTGAGCTGTAAAGCCTTTTTTCATTAGAGCGTAAATGGTCTTGGCAACGTGTAAACCTACATCACCACCAAAATTTGCGCGAATAACCTTGCCACCTGCAAATTCAATTAAACGGGAAATTGATTCTCCTACGATGGAAGTATAAAGATGTCCAACGTGTAATACTTTGAATGGGTTTGGATCGGAAAATTCGCAAATAATTTGCTGTCCAGAATATACATCCTGTGATATATTTTTATCAAAATCTCTGGTATAAGAGACTATTTTTTGTTTCCAATATTCATCTCTTGATATAAAATTTATAAATCCAGGTCCAGCCACCTCTACGCTAAATGGGAAGCCTCCGTCCTCTGAGATAATTTTGGTAAATAACAAAGCTAAATCACGAGGGGATTTTATAGAATCATTATCCATGTCCGGGATATCGTTAGTATTTACTGAGGTTTGGCCAGATTTAATTTGGCCAAATAGCTTCATAGCGATATTGCTAGCGTAATCAGCTCCAGTACCTTCTGGTGCTGGCGTAACCTCTATGTGGGATAATGCGGAATCATCACTAAAATATAATGCCCTTCTAGCCACTTCTCCTAATTTTTCTACGATTTGTTCCATTGTGTATATTATACCATATATTACAGAGAGATTTTTATTCCCGCGGATTGTTTTTATGGTAAAATAGACTTAAAGCGTATGGTTATTAAATAATGGTGGGCTAGAAGGAGGTAAGTATGCCCAATAAAAACAAACAGTGTAAATATATTTTTGTAACAGGTGGCGTGCTCTCTGGTGTAGGCAAAGGTATTACAGCGGCCAGTATGGGTGCTATTCTCAAAGCCAAAGGATACAAAGTAACCATGCAAAAATGTGATCCATATCTCAACGTGGATGCCGGGCTTTTGAATCCAGTAGAACATGGCGAATGCTATGTAACTCATGACGGTGTAGAAACAGATTTGGACCTTGGACACTACGAGAGATTTCTAGATTTTGAGACTAACAAATATTCCATTACTTTATCAGGTGGCATTTACAAAGAGCTGATAGAGAAAGAACGTTCGGGCGGATTTCGTGGTAAGACAGTGCAGCTAGTGCCACATTTTACTGATTTAGTTCAAGAAAAAATCGCTAAAGCCTCTGTAGATTCTGATATTCACATTGTAGAAATAGGTGGTACTATAGGCGACTATGAAGGACTCCCGTTTGTAGAGGCAATTCGTCTTTTTGCTAATAAAGTAGGCCGTTGGAATTGTCTATATCTATCTGTTGTATATGTTCCATGGATTAATACGTCCAAGGAGCTCAAGACTAAGCCAGCCCAAAATGCACTCAAAGATTTGCGTGGATTTGGTATTATTCCGGATATTGTTTGTGTACGCACCGAGAAACCTTGCCCGCGTTCTATTTGCGAAAAAATTGCCGCATTTTCTGGCATATCAAGTGATGCTGTGGTAAATTTGCCGGATATTGAGAGTGTCTATGATGTTCCATTCAACGTTCTAAAATCTGGCGTATTGCAAATTCTAAATGATTTTGTTGGTGATGACAAAAAACCAGACATGAGAAAATGGGAAAAGTTTTCTGAGATGCGCAACAAAAAACACGAAAAGAGTGTTACTGTTGGGCTTGTTGCAAAGTATGTTGGCAATGAAGATACATACATTTGTGTTACTGAGGCTCTAAAAGCCGCTGCCGCGCATCAAGATGTGGACTTAGAAATAAAATGGATTAATGCAGAAGAATTAGCCAGTAGTAGCAAAGATACTGTTCGTGCTCTGGAGGATGTAGATGGAATAGTAGTACCTGGTGGCTTTGGTCTGCGTGGAGTAGAAGGCAAAATCATTGCGGCATCTTACGCCCTAGAGCATGATAAGCCATACTTAGGTCTTTGCCTTGGCTTGCAAGCTGCTTGTATTGCCGCTGCCCGCCGAGGTGGCTTATCTGGCGCCGGTTCCGAGGAATTTCTAAATGACGAAAACTACAAAAAACCAAATGATTTTAAGAACGTAATATATATTATGGATGGCCAACAAGGCAAAGAATCTACTGGTGGCACTATGCGCCTTGGTGACTACCCCGCCATCCTAAAGGCCAAATCTAAGGCTGCAGAAATTTATAAAAGAGAGTATGACGATAAATGCTATATAGATGGTACAGAAATTCAAAAGTCCGGCAAAGTAAAAGTGATAGAACGTCATCGTCATCGCTATGAGGTGAATCAGAAATATCTGCCACAGATAGAAAAAGGCGGTTTAATAGTATCTGGTACATCACCAGATGGTAAACTAGTAGAATTTGTAGAGGCACCAGACAAATCATTCTTTATAGCTACACAAGCGCATCCAGAGTTTAAGTCTAGACCACTAGCTGTGCATCCACTGTTTTATCATTTTATGAAGGCAGTCAAAAAACTTAAATAACGGTCTTCCCAGTCTGGTTATGCCTTTTGATAGCATGTAGTCTTCCCATCCCAAATAATTCTCACTACGGTAATTTTAAGTCATCTTGGTTACAGCCTCGTCAAAAATAGCTCGTAATTCCTTATGTAAAGAAATAGCTTCGCTTCTTCACATAAGGTAATTACTCATATTTTTGACAGA
>JAFRAV010000006.1 GCA_017405225.1 Candidatus Saccharimonadota bacterium
AGCGGATTTTACCTAGTCAAAATTATGCGCAATTACCTTATGAAATGAGGCGAAGCTATCTCATTTCATAGGGAATTGGAAGTAATTTTGACAAGGCTAAACCTGTATGACTTAAAATTACTGTAGTGAGAATTATTTGGACTGGAAAGACCACATGATATAATTATTAAAGTATGTCAAGGAATCAGAATCATAAAATTGGTATGTATGAGCCAAGGCGCTGCTGGGTTGGTGATTCGCATAAGATTTGCTACTCTACGCGTGAGGAGGCAGAGGTAGCGGCAAAAGTGGCAGAATATGACCATCATGCACCAGAACTGTCTGTTTACAAGTGTGAATATGGTGACCATTGGCATCTTTCTTCTAAATAACTATTTCCTGCCAGAGTTTGGCGCGCGCAGATTGGTGTACAAAATTATTTTACGCAAAGAATCCATCATACCTTCTTTATTAGTATTGCTGGCTTGCCACCCATCAATAGTCTCATTATCTGGCGCAGGTATGTTGTTTTGTGGTGCTGTTGCCTGGCCTCGTCCGATTGTAGACAATTCTTGCTCTATGGGCGTACCAGTTGTACCACTATCAGAGAATGGCGTCAGCGATACGATGACGTTAGGCGTTAAATCACTAAAGGATAGTGAATTATCATAAATGATACCAACTGGCGCTCCGTTTATGGCTACAATAGCTCCAATAGTATTTTCTCCATAAGAAACATCTATTGTAGCATCTTGATTTTCTACTAGAACATTTTTTATGGCCAGCGACGGCTCTCTGTTGGCTGTATTAGTAATCACGACATGTGCAGATGCAGAAGCACGCATACCGTTTTTGTAATCAATCTTGGCTTGGACATAACTATCCAACTCAGTATCATAGGATACCGACATTTCTAACTGATTAGAATTGGTTTCATAGAATCCATCCAAATCCAAATCCCAAGTTATAGATTCATAGTCATCTGTGTCTCCAACGATAGAATATGTAATGGTCTCTCCGGGGCTGGCAATATATTGTTCTAGAGTCATATAGATGTTAGGTCTATTAACCAGGCTAGAAGTTGATAAGTCTTCTGGTAGATTTCCGTAGTTTTCGCCAGATGTATTGTATATCAGATTATCGTAACTATGTTCTACCCGATGAGGCAAGCCAATAGTATAGAGATTAACTGGATCTATCTCTAGACTGCGCCGTATCACATCTTCAACCCTGGTTTCATCGCGGTCAATTTGTAGTGGTGGAGCATCCGTAATAAGTACTATAGATTTGATTGCACCGTTACGCCAATTCTGAGTATTCATTACCGTTATAAAAGCTGAATAGGCAGATTCTCTTCCATCACCTCCATTACTATGTGGTAAAGTGTCAATATCTAATACTTTTTCAAATTGCTCGTAGTCGCTTGTAAAGTCTATGATTTGGGTAGGTTCTACCTCTAACAAATCGCCATAAGTCCACAGAGCTACCCTGCCACCGCCATCCATTAAGACTTTAGCGGAGCGACGAATATCATCTATGCCCTTTTTTAGTGAATTTTTCATAGATACTGTAGTATCTAATAGAAAAACTGTATCACGATTACCGTATCCAGTAATTTGTTTTTTGGCGCTATCAGAAGAAATGTTATATTTTGTAGCAAATGTATCTATCAGTTTTTTACCGATAATGTTGGCTGCAGACTGGATATGTCCATCTGTGGCATATTTTACATGGGTGCTAAATGGCTCTTCTAAAGTAATTCCAGCGCCACAAACAAAATCTTTATTGTTGCACCAAATACTGATTTTGTCGGCCCAGTCAGATGCGGCGTAAGGTTTTTTGGCTCCAAGAAAGCCTGCAGAGGTACGACAATTTGGCGCATATACACGGTATGTGGAAAAATTTGCGCCACGACAGGCATCTGGAAATAATCCCCTCCCTTCTGGCAAGTATAGTTTGGGGTCGCCAAAATTTGCAGCGTAGATTATCTTGTTGGGATTAAGGCTAGGTAAGGTTTCCGTGACCACCATAGCACCTTGCGAATATCCACCCAAGACAAACTTGGTATTATGACAAACACTGCTTACTTCTTTGATGTATGATTGCAGCTCGTTGATTCCTTGGTTTACGCTTTTTCCAAATTTAAAGGCCGAACCACCGCTAATTGTTGCGGTAATAGCCGAAACAAAACCAAGGTCTACAGCTGGGTATTGGTAATTATCAATAGATTTAGAGCCAAGCTCATAAAAACTATACTTTAATTCTGGCAAGGTTAATTTGATATTATTTGTAATATGGCTTTCAAAGAAGCGATATTCCATTTCATTTAATTCTTGACCAGAACCGCGTGCAAAGATAAATTGCACATCATCGCAAGATGAGGCGCTGGTGGGTGTAGCCAAGGGTGTACAGCCAACAGCAAAGGCTACGATGCTGGCGACTGGTAATGCGGTGAGAGCTTTGCGCATTTTACCTCCAATTATTTTAATGTATGATAAGAATACTAACGGAATGATTTTATAAATGCAAGCATAAGCCCGATACTTTTTTGAAATATGTTACAATTAATAAAACGGAGGATATATGACAGAAAAGCAAATTGGCTGGGATGAATATTTTATGAACATTGCTGACGAGGTGGCTAGGCGCAGTAAGGATCCCTCATCCAAAAATGGCTGCGTAATTGTAGATGCCAAACATAGGCCAGTCTCTTTTGGTTATAATGGTATGCTTCAGGGCGCAGACGAAAGCAAGATGACATTATCAGAACGTCCAATGAAGTACTATTTTGCTATTCACTCAGAGATGAATGCATTAATTTTTGCCAATCGTGATCTTTCTGGATGCACCCTATACAACAAGATGGCTAGTTGCGAAAACTGTCTAAAATACTGTTTGCAAGCCGGTATTACTCGCTTTGTTTATAAAGAGCTAAGGGTTAATTCACATAAGCATGGCGTAAAAAAATCCATGACCAACTTAGACACGGACGAGGCTATTATTCGCTTACTTGCGTCTATGCCACATGTAGAAACTCTTAATATCTCAAATGGAAAGACTTATACGCAGGATATTTTGGATTCATACGAGAAAGATTCACCAGAGAGAAAACGCCTAGAGGCGTGGGTATAATCTAAAAATTAGTCAGCCAATTATCATTTAGATAGCTAAAAAAGTTATATTTACTTTTGTCTGGAGCCTTGCGATTTCTTATTATGTTGGTGGTTTTGGAGAGAATGTATAGCTTTTCTTTGGGCCTTGTGATGGCTACATAGAATAACCGCACCTCGTCTTGGAATAAGCTTTTTGTAGTGTCACCAAAGATATCATACAATCCATTGGTTTTGTCTTTGCTAGGAAATTTCTCCGCATCTATCTCTAGTAAAATTACAATATCAGATTCTAGGCCCTTGGACCGATGAATTGTAGAATAAGAAATTAACGCATCAGCTCGGGCTTTATCTATTATATGGTTTTTAGTTGCAGCTTGTTTTAGCAAATCTACAAACCTTTTTAGCGTCCAGTCACTGATATTTAGATTGTTATTTCTATCCAAAATCATAATTGTTTTTTCTGGATTATGTTTTATAATATCTAGACTTGCTTGAAGGTAATTTTCTATAGAAATTGGTAATTTGGAGTGAGAAATTAGGTTGCTAGCAATGTTCTTTATGTATATATTGGACTTTTGCCTGTTCCCTGTTTTACAACCACTATAATCTTTTAATGCTTTCGCCATAAAATAGTTGGCATTTTTTACAATTAATTTACCAGAACGATAATTAGATGGAATAAACAACTTTACATTGTCCTCTGGAAAATATTTGTTAAAATTATGAAAATACTCCACATTAGAGCCGGCAAACCTGTTAATAGCTTGCCAATCATCGCCCACACAAAGTAATCTCGCATCTGGACAAACAGAGCGAAGTGCTAAAATTAGGTTTAAGAATAGTAGAGAGAAATCTTGGTATTCATCCACTAGGATATATTGGTACTTTGGTATATTTGAATCGTTAGCACTGATTAAACTGGCTGCGTTTGCAACCATCTGATTGTAGTTGACGAGCCCTTGGGACTTTAGTCTACCTTGATATTTTAGAAATACATTATATAATATCATTTGCTTTCTGTAAGTAGTGCGAATTTGTTGTGTGGTGGTGTGGTCTTTTGCTATCTCTTTGGTTTTGCGATTGATTGCATCTAGTAATTTGTTATAATCCTGGAAAAATTGTTGCTCTGCTCTTGTGATAAACTGAATCGCTACTTCTTTTAGCTTGGTGTAATCAGAGCCAAATAAGTTCTCTGGAATTTTGATGTTTTTTATGATGCCAGAGATAACTTTTGCCTGTTGTTCTTCTGAGATGAGTTTATTCCCTATCTCTTTTTTGCCGCCAAGTAGCTGATAAGAAAAAGCATGAAATGTGCTTGCAATCTGAGATGTTCCGCTGATGATTGGCTTATTGTCGTACGTGATTTTAGAAAGTCTTTCGTTAATTTCGGCCCGAGCTTTGCGGTTAAACGCAAAAGTTATTATTTTATCTGGCGGAATCTGTTTGTAGGCGATTAGATAGATGATTTTTGCAACTAACGTCCTAGTCTTGCCAGAGCCAGCCCTGGCGGTAACTATAGTATTTTTATGTTCATCAGCAATTACTTTAGCCTGATATTTATCTAAGAAATATGGCCTATTTTTTTCTTTAATGTGCTCAGCAAACCAACGCTGTAATTCCCTTGATTCTACCATTGTATTTCTGGGATTCCATGCTCCTTTAGAAACTGATTTGTTTTGCTAAAATGATGATTGCCAAAAAATCCAGCATGAGCTGATAAGGGCGAAGGATGCGGGGATTCTAGCACTAGGTGCTTTTCTTGATTGATGAGTGGAGCTTTGCTTCTAGCATCTCTCCCCCAGAGCAAAAATACCAAATGGGGCCGCATATTGTTTAGATATTTGATGGTTGACTCTGTAAAAATCTCCCAACCATGGCCACGATGCGAGCCAGCATGGTGCGCTTCTACGGTGAGTGTGTTATTGAGTAGTAGTACTCCTTGTTTTTGCCAGCTAGTTAAATTGCCGGTTTTGTTGTGATGCTTACCGATGTCGTTATCAATTTCTTTGTAGATATTTACAAGCGATGGTGGAATTGGTTGGCTATCCGGTACAGAAAAAGCTAGCCCGTGAGCTGCGCCAGGTGTATGATATGGATCTTGGCCTAGGATTACTACACTTACGCTATTTAAATCTGTTGTAAAAGCTCTAAAAACTTGAGATTTTTTTGGAAAAATCGTCTTATTCTCGTACTCTGCATGCAAAAAGCTAGATAGTTCCTTAAAATAAGGCTTATTAAATTCGCTATCCAAAAACTCCTTCCAACTTTCGTGCATATTTTTATCATATCACATCCTAAGTGTTATAATAAAAACAATATGGCAAAGTTATACTTTAGATATGGAGCAATGGGTTGTGGTAAGACTATGCAGCTTTTGCAGGTAGCCTTTAATTATGAGGAACGCGGGCACAAAGTTTGCGTAATCAAGCCAGCTACAGACACTAAAAATGGCAACAGATTATTAACTCGTATTGGGCCGGAGAGAGAAACAGATTTTTGCTTTTCCCGTGATGATGATATTTTTGCTAAGATTTCCAAAGAATACAGCAACGTGGCCTGTGTATTGGTAGATGAGGCGCAATTTCTTACCACTAGCCAGGTAGACCAGCTGATGCAAGTAGTTACAAAACTAAATATTCCCGTGATGGCCTATGGACTTAGAACTAACTTCCGCAGAAGTAGTGACGGATTTGATGGTGCTACACGTTTGCTTCAGATTGCGCAAGAGATAGAAGAGCTGAAAACTATTTGTTCCTGCGGTCGCAAAGCTACGCTGAATGCTCGTTTTGTTGATGGCAAAATGCTTACTGACGGCCCAGATATTTTGATTGATGACGGAACAAGTGAAATCACCTATCGGGCAATCTGTGAATGGTGCTATGATGATTATAAAAATGGAAGGAAGTAAATGTATATTGTAATAGAAGGCCAAGATGCTACCGGCAAAGATACCCAGGCAAACCTCTTAATTGATTATTTCAAGAAGAAAGGCAAAAACGTAGTAACTTATTCTGAATCTGGCAATGGTTCTGATGACGAAATGATTCAGGCGATAGCAAAGACTAACCTAAACAAAGATTTTGATTTTAGCACCAAATCCCATGCTATGCTATATCTGATTAATCGCTATGAGCAATGGCGTAAATTGGCCGAGCCAGCGCTAAAAAATGACGATGTTGTAATAACTACTAGAAACTGGTTATCTACATTGATATATATGGGCTACGTGGGTGGCATGAGCAAGAGTACTATTGTGCGATTGCATAAACTAATTATGCCAGAAAGGTATTTTAATCCAGACAAAATTGTGATTTTTACTATCTCTGAAAAATCACAAAAGAAGCGTCTAGCCGAGCAGGCTCGTGGCAATGAGGTCTGGAAATCAAAGGGCGAGGAGTTTCAGCGCAAGCTCAACAAAAGCTACCTAAAAGTTGCAAAAGAATACAATATCCCAACTCTCTCTACAGAGGCATCCATAGAAGAGGTGCACGAGCAGCTAAAGAAGCTACTAGAAATCTAGAATCTACCCCTGTTAATATTGACTTTTTAGTGTATTTGTGATATAATGAAGTTATGGGCTACTTTGTGGTCTGTTCTTTTGTATCTGTTGTGTATTTGATTTTTTATCCAATTCTTAGAGGAGGTGCTATCTTGGACAAAAAAACAAGAGTATTAATGGTTATTGTTGGTACGATGTCAATTGTTTTACTTGCAAGTAATCTGATGGCAACCAAACTATGGAACCTGTTTGGGATTCCTGTGGATGGTGGATTGCTACTCTTTCCAATTTCCTACGTAGTAGGTGATATATTAATGGAAATATATGGGAAGAAAGTTGCCGACTCTGTCGCCGCACTTGCTGTGAGTCTTAACCTTATTGCGATGGCAGCTTTGGGATTGGTAGTATATCTACCCCCTTTTCCTGGTTATAGCGGACAAGAAGCCTATGCGACAATATTCTCATTTACCCTTAGAATTACGGTGGGGAGTTTAGTTGGATACCTACTAAGCCAGCTAACTAATAACTGGGTATTTCTGCAAATTCACATTTTTCAGGATAAGGGCAATAAACCAAAAAGCATTAGAGGTTTTAAGGTGAGAGCCATAGGTTCATCGCTGGTAGGAAGGTTTGTTGATAATCTAATTTTTGAAACAATTGGATTTTTGGGAGTTTTGCCTCTTGCTGATTTTGCCAAACAGGCAGCAGGAGCCTATATAGAAGGCCTGATTGTAGAAACCACAATAGTACTATTAATATCGGACTCTTTAGTCAAGGCAATAAAAGCATACATCGCAACAGATTAATCCCCTAATTCAGGGGATTTTTCTTTTTGTTAGAAGAGGTAGTCTAGATAATCTTTTAGCATTCTAGTGCCAGAGATGACTGGTAGATAGTTGGACAATTCTTTCTTAACCAAAAACTCTAGGTCAAAATCGTTTTCCCAGGCAGAAGCGGCTTCTTCCATCCTGGCATAGAGTGAGTCTAGCTCTGCTTCTTCATTGTCGCCAGAAATATTGAGATAAGAATCCGGTGGACAATCGGCCACACCACCATCGTGGGTACTAACTAATAGACCTAAATTAGCAATATCTTTCATCCAAGAAGTGCCACAAGCTTCTAGCCCTACAACGGGGTTATTAATGGAGACATTAGCACCTATTGATAGTGCGCGGCCCAATTCTTCGTCGTAATCTGGTAGATAATGGACTCTTTCGCGCAAAATTGGGTTAGCATCTACGGTTTTTAGGACCTTTTCAAGCTTTTTTGACATTTCCAAATCACCTTCGTGAACGCGTCCACACAAAATGTAATAGGCATTGTGCTTTTCTAGGATACTTTGCAGTGTTTCTGGACGAGAAAATGGTAGCCAAGGACGCTTATAATCTACAAATCTACGTTTGAATTGGAACACTATAGCGGTTTCTGGAATCTTTAAGAAATTTCCGTATTGATCTGGGCGATGCCCCAAGACTGCATTTAGCTCGTCTCGGCCACGCTGTTTTAGTGCACGAATATCTTCTGACGAGATTTCCTCAATTTTGTCCCTGTAATCCTCAGAAGGAAGATAAAACTTATCAATAATTCCCTTTTGTTTGAGATAGTTGACTATTCCGGCAGAGGTCCAAGTAGGTATATCTATACCATTAGTAATAGCCTTAAACTTTACCTTGTTGCCCGCAAGGTCGTGATAATTTGCTACTCTGGCATGAAGTTTTGATACGCCAGAACGAAGCTCTGCTATTTCTATGGTGACAGTAGATAGACGAATTCTACCATTTTCAAATTTATCGGATAGCCATTTTTTGACAGCTGGCGATTTGAGATTTGGAAAAACAAATCGCTCAAATTGGTCGTAAGAAAAGTCTGCCTCTGCTGCTTGTACAAGGGTATGGTTGGTATATAACGTATGTTTGCGAGTATACACAACAGATTCATAAAAGTCCATGCCATTGCTAGCTAACTCATCTAGGCGAGCAAGTGCTGCAAAAAATGTAGCCACCTCGTTTAATTGAATAATAGAAGGGCGAAGCCCGGCTAATTTTAATGCTTGATATCCACCAAATCCTAATGCTACCTCTTGGAACAGACGATGGTCTCCGCCAGATTCGCCGGAATATAATTCACCAAATCCTGGCTCGGTAATACAAACAATTTTGGTGCTGCCAAGGACTTTTTCTATTACATCCAGACTAATAATCTGACCATTGCCTTTGATATTTACCGTATCAACAAAGTTGTATCCATATTGGGCATAGTCCACTTGTTCATGAGTGGTGTAATTGTGAAAAGTATCTCCTTCTTTGATGTAATGTTGATGCTGTTCGCTTGGATAGAAAGGTGTAATCAAGACAAATGGAACGTTGCTCTGCTCTGCTACACGGCGAGTATCTGCTGCCAAAACTCCAAGGCCACCACCACCACGGATACCATTTTTCTTGTCGTATAACTCTATTGTCCAATATGTATATGGCCGGTCTTTTGAGATAGCCTGAGTAAGATGTCTGCGGTTAATGGCATCATAAAACTCCTCCACATCTTCTATATTTGTAAGAGGGTGATTATTTGTGATTTCTTCAGTTTTGCCCACCATTATTCTCCATATTTTAGCATAGACTTTTAGATTTGACTAGGGTTCTTATCGGATTCTATAGTGTGTGCAATCAGGATAAAGGCGGTCTCTAGTGAGCGAATATCGCGGTTAGCAAAAGATACATTGCCTAGCGGCCTACCTATCAATATTTTGCCAATTGGTTGGCCATGCGCATTTCTAAGTGTAGCAACTGCTTCTATTCCGTGTTTCTTCAGAACGTCCTCGGTTTCTTCTGTAAGTGTAGCCCAAATCTCGTTATTCTTGATTTTGATGTTAGCGATTTTGTTAAGCTCTGCCGTGGTTAGTTTAGAGTTTTGCGAGCCATATAATTTGTCATCAATCAAAAGTCCCACATACTGAAAGTGAAGATGGTCAGCAAGAAATCCTGCTAGCTCATGATAATTGATGTATTCTTTGGATAATAAATCTAACTTTTTGACAAGATACACTAAATCAATATCGTGAATAGAAGCTAGAGAGCGGACATAAGCACTGACTTCGTTTAGTACTGGGAAAAGCAACAGTACTATTATAATCATAATGACGTTTAGTAGGATAACAGAAGATGATGGGCTAGGGATTTTGAACAATGCAATAAATATAATAAAGAAAATAGTTAGGTAAACTATAGCCGCAAGTGACATGATGATAATATGTGATAAGGCGCGGAGCCAACGGCCAGACAGGTCTATTAAACGATATCGTAAAATGGCGTAGTAATGAAGCACCCAGGCAAATGACATAGCAAGAGGTCCCGCCCAGACCGTGTCGTATTTGCCAAGAAATGGCAGGATAGCATTAAATATTAATGCAATAATACCAGTAGTAGTAAACCCTATAAGCACAATATTGTAAGCCTTTTTAAGGTTTGGTGATTTGGTATGACGAGCATTGTACCACAAACCAATCATGTAGATTAGACAAGTAATTATAAAGTACCCCATGTATAGATAGTTGTAGAGGTTGTGCTGGAGGTGTACTGCGTTGCCGGTATTCTCGCTGATGGTGATGCTACTATATAGAAGATTTGGGTCTATTAACATAAAGATCAAAAGCGAAATACATGCTACAAGACAAAGAAAGATGATAACCTTGCCTAGTTTGTAGCGATAAATAGGATAGCAAGCGAGACCTAAAGGCATAAACAAAACTGGAATGTACATAGAGAAAGCCGATAATTGTGCAGTTTCAGGAGTGGTAGACTCTGGTAGGGACAAGAAAATGCCAATAGCAAGCGCCCAGCCAAAGGCAAAAAGAGTAACCAAGAAGAATAGTATAGCCTGAAATCGCTCACCCTTGCGTGCGCCAAATAATACGGATATTCCAGATAGTAAAGTCAGTATAGACACTGCTATCAAGAGCATAATCAATAATTGCATAAACCTCCTAATCTTCTTATGGTATATTTTACCATAATTATTATTAGAAATGCAAAAAAATAAAGCCCCAAAAGTGGAGCTTTATTAATGAGCTTAATGTGCTAGGAAACTTTGCGAAGCGTAAAATATACGCTAGTAGGCCCCCAAGGCTCTGCAGTGTTGACCTTGATGTTTTTCAAGATGAAGGGCTTTTCTGAAGCGGAGCTGATAGACTCGTTGTAAGCATTGACGAGTAATTTAGCCTCATTGATGGCATCTCCGCAGGTATTGAAGATTTTCATCTTGGTGGCCTGTGGCCAGCACTGAGTAATGGCTAATCTCTTCATGCAGACAGTGGGCAACAAGAAATCAAACATAAAGAATCCATCTCTTCTCAGCAAGATGTTGGCGTTTTTGAACGCAAGTAGCATCTTCTCACTAACCTGAGTCTCTGCGTGAGGGTGGGCATCATAGAGATACATAGATAAACCACTCATCACGATAAGGTTTTGTGTCTCGTGAAATCCCCAAAGCTCGTTGGCAGCCTGTAAGCAGTTTATCTGGTAGAATTTTAACAAATCGTAATCTCTATTAAATCGGATTGTTTCTTCCTTTGTGGGCATGAATCCATTGTCATAAAAAGAAATCACACGATCACGACATGCTCTACCGTCAAAATGATGCAGATGAGGAATGCCGTTGCCAAAGTATGTAATAAATTTGCTGTCGTTATTGACAATCGCAGAGGCCTCATACAGTGCCTTTTGGCGCTCGTTGATGGTCATGCTCTCGTAGCAAATCATGCGATACCAAGACTCATCTTTAGGACACTCTCTATAATTGCCGTAAAGATCGTATCCCTCTCCATATACTGCCTCAAGACTTCTGGCCATATCGCCATTCCAGATACGATAAAAGAAAAGCAACATATCATCAGAATTGATGGCGTCAAAGAATATGAAATTTTTGAGCATACCAGGATCCTCTAGGTGTAAATCAAAGAGTGCCATACCATTATCATAATCAATAATACAGCCAGGCCTAGAAAATCTTTCGCTGAGCCGTGTTAAAGTATCTTTCTTGATGGCGCTACTCTCCTTCATTTCTGAAGTACCAGGAATCATACCTGCGTTATATTGCATAGATAACTCAATCTGATCTTCTGCCCACTCATTAATTAGATTGCTCGGAAGACGATTATGATTATATTTAGTAAGCGTCGTCCAAGGTGCATCATAGACTGTACCCATAGCAGTTCCCTCCTTTTTTGAAAAAAACTTGGGCCTATTGTGGCCCACTAGGTACATTATAGCATTATCATTTTATGAGGACAAGACCTTGTTTTTTGCTAAAATAAGTGGTAAAATAAAATAACCGTTGGGGATTCGCCAAGTGGTAAGGCACTGGGTTCTGGTCCCAGCATTCGGGGGTTCGAATCCCTCATCCCCAGCCAGAATTGCTAAAACTGCCCGATTGGGCATTTTTTCATGCTTGCTCGGTCAATAACCGCGCTACGCATGAAGAAAATACCCACTCGAACAGTTTTAGCTAATTCTGGCCACTGCCGTATGAAGGTATTGACTTTTTGGCCTATCTGTGCTATAATTATACAGATAAGGTCTTTTTATGCTAAGAGACCTGGTACATTTAGAACTATTTAGAACCTGCTGTTTTTTCCTAGATATAAGGGGGTGCTTATTATGAAGGAAAAATTAAGGAACATACTACTCTATGGAGGGGCAGAAGAGGCAGACTTTAACAAGGTACTCGATAGAATTTATCGTTCAAATTGGGTGCTTGTAAATCTTGTCTCGGGGCTAGCGTCAGCTCTTATCACTACACTGTTCCTCTTGAGCAATGTTATCAAAGGAATCGGTATGAACCATTTCATTTATGGCGTAGGCTCAGCAATTTCGATTGGAATTCTGTTGGTGTCGTTACTATTTTCATCGTCTTGGCCACGATTGATAGGTGCCTTAGTACACTTATCGATTGTAGTGTTCTATTCATATGGGATACTGATTGGAACGGTAACTGATCCAATGGGTAAGACAGTGACTTTCATGGTAATGTTGGTATTTTTGCCGATGTTATTCACTACGCCGCCAGCTCAGACACTGACGATTACGACTTTTTGTGAGGCAATTTTCATCATTCGATGCTTTATGACGAAGGATGGAGCTGTGCTCGAAAATGACGTCGTTGATGCACTGCTGTTTGGACTACTTGGTTCAATTAGCGGCGTAATTATCACCTGTACAAAGGTGAAGTCGTATGTTAACGAGTATCGTTTGGAAGAGATTAGTAGATCTGACAAGCTTACAGGTATGGATAATCGAAATGCTTATGAGCTTGATTTACATTC
>JAFRAV010000007.1 GCA_017405225.1 Candidatus Saccharimonadota bacterium
AGCCACGGGCAATATAGCGCTAACGAGCGCTAGCTTAGGCGTAGTGTCCCTGTAACGACAGGCGACACAAGCCGGCCCGTGGGCTGCATATAGCCAAGCTTCTTAAAGGATGCCCTGTATATATATTTACCTGTAGTGAGAATTATTTGAGCCGAGAAGACCATATGTTATTAACGCTTATGGTATAATATCAATATGAGAATAGCGATTTTTACTGATGTCTTCTTAGATGTTCCAGGTGGTATTCCATCATCTATTAAGGCACAGCGAGCTAGTTTGGAGAAACTTGGCCACGAGGTAACGATTTTTTGTCCCGGATTATCTATACCAAAGGGCGAAAAAAATATAGAGCTAGTGCCAACACATAAACATTTGCGCGCCAATGGTGCTCCACTCTCAAAGTCGCCTGAGCTGGTAGAAAAATGGGTACGAGAAAAATACCCAATGTTTGGATTTGATTTGGTACACGTGCATTATGAGGCTAGCTGTTCCCTGGCTGGGGCTAGATTAGCTAAACTTTACAAAGTTCCACTAGTGCAGACAATGCATGGAAGAGAGGATATGGCTATCGCTATTAATGTACCGCATCCGTTTAAGACAATTGCAGCATTGCTTCTTAATAAGCTACATAGTGTATATATACCTCACAAAAAGATGGTGCCATATGACAATGATTTGGCTCCTACGGTAGCACGAGCTAGAATGTGGACTCTAATGGTGAACCATGCAAATTTTGCTGACCAAGTTATAACTCCATCGCAACATTTTGCTAACAAACTAAAACAGTACGGTGTAGAAAAACCCATTACGGTAGTATCAAATGGCGTAGCAGATGAGATGGTTAAAAAGCTTGGCTCATCAGAATCAAAATTGGTCCGCAAGATGAGGGCTGGTGATACTCTTAAGATTTTCTGGAACTCACGCATCTCGCGCGAGAAGCGAATTATTCCATTTTTGCAGGCAATGGCCATAATGAAAGAACCTTGCGAATTGACGGCTTGTGGTGATGGGAACGCGTTGGAGGTGGCTAGAAGATATGCCAAACGTCACAAAATCAAAGCAACTTTTTATGGGCGTGTGCCACATGAGAAAATGTTAGACAAAATGCTAAGTCAACATATATCAGCTACCGTATCCTATGGTTTTGATACCCAGGGCCTAACATTATTAGAGGCAGAGGTCACTGGTATGCCAGTCTTCTTTTGCGATCCAGACATGAAAGAATCAGTGCCAAAAGGTGGTTTTATTATGTCGGATGGGCCGGATGTAAAATCTATGGCCAAGGCCCTAGATGCTCTTTCGTGCCGCCCAGAAAAAATAGAAGAGATGAGCAGAGTTATGCTAAAAAATCGCGAGAACGTTCTTCAGTCTACGCAAATCAAAAAATTAATACAAGTATATCAAACAGCATTAAATCATAATCGGTAGATGCTGAAGCTGATAAAATGCTAGATGGCTGCTAGGGTAGCTTCTACTAGCTTGCCGGGGTTGTATAGATTCATTGCGGATACTTTTGCTGCCAAAGTCCCTATCCATAATGAGATTGGAGTGTATGTAGTTTCTTCTATTGGGATAGTGTAGACTAGACCGCTACCTGCAACGATGATTTGGCCTTGGTGGAAAGTTAGGATTGTGGTTGGATAGCTGAGGGTAAATTTGTGAATTGCCTCTACCACGGGAATTAAGGGCATAGATAGTAATAAAACTTTTGGGTAATAAACAGCACGAAATAATTTTTGAAGTTGAGCAAGTGAAGCTATAACAATTAGATTAGTATCTTCAATTAACTCGCTCATTTCTGCTAGCAAAATATCTGTACTATCTCTTGCTAGGACTACTGGCCCAGATGCATTTTTTATAGCTTTTGCTACAGCGATAGTAGTAGCTGAATTATGCGATAAATTACCAATTAATAGATTAATGTCGGTATTTTTTAGTGATTCTTCTAGTAAGGCAGACTCGGCAAAAGAGCCAGATTCGGTAGATGGACAAAAGATTGTGCCGGGAATAGGCGGTACTTTACTTCGTAAAGCATCTGGCAAAACGATATTTAACTGCTTTATTGGATAATTATGGTTTAGATACTCGGCCGAACGTATTACAGAGGAGAAATTTTGAGAATTACCACCAATAATTGCCAATGTGCCAGTTTTTTGCTCTGGTATATTCCATTCTAAATCGTTATGCTCCGGGAGCTTTTCTATCTTTTTTAAGTAGTCTAATTTTTCCATTAAAACTCCAATTCTATAGACACAGGGCAATGATCGGAGCCTGCTATGTCATCATGAATAGACGCATTTACTAAGTTTTTGACTAGTGACTCACTAATGAAGAAATAATCAATCCGCCAGCCAACATTATTAACGCGTGCCCCTCCGCGAAAACTCCACCAGGAGTATTTTTGCTCTTTGGGATGAAGAAGGCGAAATGTATCTGCAAAGCCAGCATCTATGAGATTATTGATTCCCTGCCGCTCTTCTTTAGTATATCCAGCATTAAGCTCATTCTGTTTTGGACGGGCCAAATCTATCTCTGTGTGGGCGGCATTAAAATCTCCGCACACTACTACTGGTTTGGTTTTTTCTAGCTCTTTTAGAAATTGCAAAAAAGCAGGATCCCATAATAACTCGCGAAGTTTGAGTCGCGACAAATCATCTTTGCTATTTGGCGTGTAGACGGTTACCAAATAAAATTCTGGGTATTCTGCGGTTAGCACGCGCCCTTCGCTTAGCGGGCTGCCATAATTGTCTTCCTCCCAGTTGTAACTAATATTGATGTTGTCTGTAAATCCGGCAAAAGACGAGAGTGGCTGGATTTTAGAAAAGATTGCGGTGCCGGAGTAGCCTGGACGCTTGGCAGAGCTCCATATTTCTTGATAATTAGGCAAATCAATTTCTGCTTGGCCCTGCTTGGCTTTGGTTTCTTGCAAGCAAATAATATCTGGCTGGTATTTTTTAATAGTATCAAGTAGATTTCCCTTTTTTAGGATGGCCCTAATACCGTTTACATTCCAAGAAAAAATCGTGTATTTCATACACATATACCTCTATTATACCACACTTTGTCTAAAAAGTCAATATTGCTCATGCTCTACCTCTGTTATAGTCGCGTTTTTTGATGGTCTCGCGTTTATCGTACTTTTTCTTACCGCGTGCAGTAGCAACAATAAGTTTGATATGACGTTCTCCACCTAGAAGTTTGGTAGGAATAATTGTGAATCCATCTTGCTTGGCGCGAGCAAAGGTGCGAAGCTGCTTTTTTGTAACAAGAAGACGAATATTGCGTGCTGTTTCTGCGCCCAAGGTAAGATTATTTAGCCATAACTCATTGTTGCGTATAGTAACGAATGAGCCTTTTAGCTGCACATGGTGGTCGCGTATTAAGCGCACTTCTGGACCGGTTAGACTCATGCCACAAACAAGCTCCTCGCCGAGCTGATAATCATATCTAGCGCGACGATTAACGGTAACAGAATCCTGAGGCTTCTTCTTTTTCATGCTATAATAATTATAACATGAGAATTGCAATTGCTTCTGATACTTATACACCAATGACTAATGGTGTAGCGGTTTTTACGTCTAATTTAGCACATGGTTTGGCACGCAAAGGCCATGATGTAATACTGTTTATTCCTAGTACGTCTGGCAAGAAGCATACAAAGATTTTAGAGGATGGCAAACTCAAAGAAATCTATCTTTCATCAAAACGTTTCCCTTTTTATCCCGATCAAATTCATAAGATACCAGAAGAAAAGAAATTTCTTGGCGTTAAAATGCCACGTGTAGCATATAAAAATGGTATGTGGATGGCTACCAAGCCATACCGCGAGATGAAAAAAGCTTTGGATAAGTTTAAACCAGAGATACTACACTCACAACAAGCAGGTACTATTGGTATAGCAGCGGCTCATTACGCGCGTAAGAAGAATATTCCGTTTGTTTCTACTGGTCATTCATATCCAGATAACTATACAGACCAGTTTAAATTACTACGTCCCGTCAAAAAACCTGCAGATGCAATTGTGAAAGCTTACCTAACCAATTATATGAAAAATGGTCAATATGCTACTATGCCTACTGAGATGGCTATCCATGATTTGGCACCAGAACGAAGTAGGCGATTTAGAGTAACCGTAACAGCTTTATCTAATGGTATAGACCTCTCCCAGTATTATCCAGCTAAACCCGATTCCAAGATATGCAAGAAATATAACATCAACCCTAATAAACTCCGTGTAGTATATATTGGCAGAGTAGATCCAGAAAAAAGTATAAATATAGTAATAGATGCTTATGCTAAAATCGCTAAGCAGTTTCCAGATTCTGAGTTTGTGATAGTGGGCGATGGAATTGCTAGGAACGACTTAGAAAAAGAGGTAAAAGAGCGTGGCCTGGAACAACAGATACGTTTTTTGGGCAAAATTATGCCTCCAGAAACCGTAGAAATATATCGTTCGGGAACATTATTTGCTACAGCTAGTGAGACAGAGACTCAAGGGATTGTATTGATAGAAGCGGCTGCAGTGGGGCTGCCTCTAGTGGCTGTAGATGCTGGGGCGGTAAAAGAACTATGTCAGAATAAGAAAAATGGTATCCTTTGCAAGCCTGGCGATGTTGACGGGATTGCAAGAGCTATGAAGAAAATTCTTTCAGATAAAAAACTCCAGGCTAGCCTTAGTGCAGGTAGTGTAGAAATCTCCAAAAAACACGATTTAAATTATACGCTAAACCAATTTATAGAGATTTACAAAAAAGCAATTGATTCTGCCGTTTGTGGCTAATTCTACTTTTTACTAATAAATTGTTTTACTATTTTAGCTACTTCTGATGGCGCTTCATAATTAATCAGATGGCCAGAGTTTTTGATGTAGTGGATTTCTCCGTTAAATTTTTTAGCCACTTTCTCGGTTTTTGATTTTGGAATTAAACGGTCTTTTTCGCCACAGATAAAGAGAGGCTTTTGCTTGAACTCAAAGTCCTCTATGCTATAAGAGATGGAGAATTTAGCAGAACGCAATACATCTTTTTTGGTGGTAAAATCTGCACCACATTTGATAGTTGTTGCCAAGGTGTTCTTTTTGAGGTTTTTGTCTTTGGGGATAAATAAGTAGCTTGTAGTGATGTAGCTAATCATTTTATTAGGTAGCACGATAGTAAGTGGCACCAGCACCTTAAAAGGCCTAGCTGGCTTGGTAGAGATAGGCGACATAAAAACTATCTTTTCTGCGATTAACTCTGGGTATCTTTCTGCGACTGCTGCAGCTACAATAGAGCCCATAGAATGGCCTATTAGAACTGGCTTTTCTATTTTGTTACTACGAATAAAATCTGCAATAAATCTAGCATAATGATGAGCGTCAAATCGTTCTATGGTTTTGCCACCAGCTGGAGGTATATCTAATGTGTATACATTGTATTTGTTGCTAGGAAAATTTTGGGATGTAATGCCCTGGAGGCCTAAATTATTTCCGCGAAAACCATGAATAAAGAGAAGATTTTGCTTCATTTTTTGTAAATCCCTGCTTTTTCCAAAGCTGCGAGTATAGCAGGGCGGTCAAATCCAACAATCTTCTCATCGCCAATTTCTGTAACAGGGATAGATGAGAGCTCCATGTCTTCGGCGTCTACTTCTTCATATTTTACACCCAATTCATCAAGCCAATCCATCTCGGCATGGCAGTATGGGCACCAACTAGTAGAATATACTTTTACGTTCATATTATCATAATTGTACCACAGATTGCTGTTATAGTATAGTAGCTACATGGCTAGAGCATTGTCTAGCTGAGGATCTCTACTAGCATTGATGTCATCATAAGTACGAACTATTTCTTTGTCTGGCTCTATGCCAGTACCATTTATTGTGTCGCCATTTGGTGTGTACCAATGAGCAGTGGTAACCTTTAGCATCGTGTTGTTAGATAGCTTTATTAGCGATTGCACCACGCCTTTGCCAAAGGTCTTTTCACCTACTAAGGTAGCCTTGTGATAATTTTTGAGAGCACCAGCAACTATTTCTGAAGCAGAGGCAGTACTACCATTTATTAAAACGATTGTACGCATATTAGAAAGTGTGGCTTGGCCATGCAAAGCATATGTAGTCTCATCTGGGAAATGGATGGATTTTTGGATTAGGACTGCTTCGCTATCTATCCATAGCGATAGTAAATCTCTTGCTGCTGATACGTAGCCACCACCATTATCACGCAAATCTAGGATTACTTTGTTGATTCCCTTTGCACTAAAATCTTTGACAAAGTCCTTTACAATTGTACCGGTGTCGGTATCAAAGCGTGTAACAGTGATAATAGCGGTGTTGCCAGAATATTCTATATAGGCTGAGACGTTGTTAATCTCTTCCCTGATTAGGTCGTAGGTTATTTCTTCGCCATTTCTTACGATAGTTAGACTAACAGACTCACCTGCATTTCCGCGAAGTTTAGTGGCAATGGTATTGGTATCAAGATTATAGACTTCTTCGCCATTGATTTTATAGATAATGTCGCCCGCAAGAATGCCTGCGCGTTGTGCTGGGTTGTCTGGTAAAGTACGAACTACGCGAGTATATCCATCTCTTTCGGCCATAACAACACCAATGCCAGCACCAACCTCGCCGTGGAGACTCTTATCAAAATCTGCAGCCTCACTTGCAGTCATGTAAGTTGTGTATTTGTCTCCTACAGAGGCAGCTATGCCCTTTTTGGCGTATTCTATAGCATTTTGCTCTGATACTGAGCCGTCATAATTGGAGAGAAGTTTGTTATATACTTCATTTAGCCCTGTCCAATCCACACTGGCAGTATTCTTGAATCCTAGATATGGCATAAATTGGCTAAACATGCCATTCCAGTTTGCTCCAACAAAAACACCAATCGCAAGAATTAGGAAACCACCGATGATGGTACTACTAAGGTTAATTGTAATTTTGCGCTCTGTGCGCGTTTCAGTATTGGAGTGGCTACTAGTTTTTCTTCCCTTTACCATTACTCTATTTTACCACAAATTATAGACGGTCAATATGAAGATATGTATAATAGCCTACCATGCTTGCTGGGATGATGCGTGCGCCAAAGTCTCCCCACAAGCCACTAACTGACGAATAGGCATTGTTGTACTCGGAAATAAGTATAGAACCATCACTATTGACTGACTCAACCCAGAATACATGGCCATAGCCACCATCATTTTGACCAATGGTATTAGGTGCTGGAGTATGATCTGCTATACCTTTGCTATATGCTACATCATCCCAAGTATTTGCGTTACCCCAAGAGAGATATAGTCCATATAATTCATAAGCTTTCCAACCAACATAGCTTACACATTCGCAAACATAACCACCAACAGAACGGCCGTCAATACTTGTACCATAGTCGTCTTGGCGCTGAGGGCAATCTGCCTGCCAACGATACGTGTTATCACCTGTATAGATTGGACCATTATAGCTTTGGTATAATTCTGGGTGCTCTGCTATGTAGGCTTTTTGGGCGGCTATTTGAGCCTCACGAGCAGCCTTAGCTTCTGCTGCATATGCCTGGGAATCCCCAGCATATTTGTTAACTAGCTCCTGTTGCTCCGCTTTGGATGTGTCTAAGGCAGCTTTCATAGCCTGTTGGCTCTCTATGATTTTTTCTACAGCGGCACGGTCTTCTTCTAGCTTTTCTTTAGTTGCTTTTATTTCTTGTGCTGATACGTTGATTTGGGTTTTTAGAGTGTTGGAGCGTGATTGTTTTTCTGCAAAATCAGAAATAGAATTAGAGCCGGCCAAAATTGTAATAGAATCAGATTTAGTATCAAAATGAATTTGGATTAGCAATTCGGCTAATGCGCTTTGTTGTTCTGTAAGCTTGGCTTGAGTGGCATCTATTTTTTCTTGTAATTCTTTGGCATATGCCTCGCTCTCGGCGATGTTAGCTTCCATACTAGCTATTTCTACCTGGAGCTGATTTACCTTGGCTTGATATTCGTTAGCGGTGTTTTGAGCTTCAGTTGCCTTACTGTTGGCTTCTTGCTCTTTGGCTACGGCTTCCATACAGGCAGGGCTATTTTTACAAGCCGAAGAGAGTGCATATGCTCTACTAGAATATGCAAAAACAGATACAGTTAACACGGTAGTTGCGGTCAAAATGGTTAAGAGGTTTTTGTTGAGAGCTTTCATAAGCTTATCATAGCATAAGTGGACTGATTTGTAAATAGGATTATCTATTTTTCTTCTTGTGGGAGCGTTTAGCGGTAGCAGATAAATATTTGTGAATAGCTAGAGTAGAAGAAATTGTGCCAATTAATATACCAATTGCAATAATGATAATATAGACTAGAACTAGCCACCTAGTCTCTAGAATATCGTTGATAGCGGCGATATTGATTCCGTAGCTTTCTAGGTGTGGTGCAATGGTATGAAAACCAAAATATCCAACCGTAGCAGCAATAATACCAGCAATTGTACCAGATATCTGAGCTTCTATAAGGAATGGGCCACGAATAAAGCTATTATCTGCGCCTACTAGCTTCATCATATATATTTCTTCTCTACGAGAGAAAATAGCCATACGAATTGTATTAAATATTACTAGGATGGATATAGCTAAGAATACAATAGATAAAATGATACCTCCATTACGTGCTATATTGGCCCAGGATGTAATAGTCTCTATTTCGGTACGATTGACATCATATGTAGGCGGACGCTCAGAATCTATGTGAATTATAAATCCACGATCTTTTTCTACAATTTCTTTGATACTGGATAAATCATTGACATCAAATACTTTGATTCGCATGGTGGCATTCATGCCAGCAATCATCATTTCTTTCATGGCTTCGTCTTCTAGGGTTTGCATAATACCCTCGTTGGTTTTGTTCTCTTCCACCATTTTTTCAAACTCTTCTTCGGAAGTAGAAACCTCTACACTCTTTACGTTTTTGTCTGCGCCCATAGTATTGGACATACTACTAAGTGAAGAGATACTAGTTCCTGGCTTGAAATAGATGGTGATGTCAATTTTTTCCCTCATTGCATCTGCAGTACTAGCTAAAATAGCACTAGCTATAACTGTAACAAATAAGATGATAAGCGTGACGCTCATTACAAGTGTGGCGGCAACAGATAGCCAAATGTTTCTAGTAAAACCGATGGCGCCATATTTGAAGATGCGTGAAGTACTGCGAGCCTTTTGTACCCCAGTATTTTTGCTCATTGTCTTTAGGTTTTGCTTGGTTTTTTTATCTCTTGACATTATATTACCCTCCCTGAACGATAGCGACGTGGATCTCTAGCATTGACTGGTGTAGTGGCGGGACGTGCTGCCCTTCTGCGACGCATAGCTGGCTGAACTTGGCCAGATTCGGAAACGGTACGTGTGGATTGTGTCTGTCTTGCGGCAGGCTGATTGATTTGATTTGCAGGAGCCTCAGATACTGGGACAGTCCTGATGGTAGACTGAGATGGGCGCATAGTAGCAGTGCGAATAATGCCTGGCTCGCTAGCAGTATTGGCGGCACCATCTAGGCGGTAAATACCATGAACTTTTTGGTCTGCTACGACTTTGCCATTCTTGAGGGTAATGACACGCTTTGATAAATTGTTGACGATGTCTTTATCGTGTGTGGTGACCAGAAGTGTAGTGCCAAAGTCATTGATTCTTTGTAGCAATTCAATAATTTCACTAGTGGTAAGCGTGTCTAGATTGCCTGTAGGCTCGTCTGCGATGAGGATTTTTGGCTGGCGAGCAACTGAACGAGCAATCGCTACACGCTGTTTTTCGCCGCCAGATAATTCGCGTGGGAATTTGCGCTCTTTTCCGGATAGCCCAACTAAATCTAATACTTTTGGAACTGTCTTCTCTATCTCATGATTACTCATTCCGGCAATTTCTAGGGCAAAAGCAACGTTCTCATAAGCTGTACGGCCTGGCAATAATTTGTAATCTTGAAAAACTACACCTAAACGCCTGCGATAATGCGGAATGTAGCGTTTTTTGACGTAATCTAGATCTATTCCACCAACAATGATTTTACCAGCATCTGGAACTTCCTCTTTTGTAATCATCTTGATAAGTGTGGACTTGCCAGCACCAGATTGGCCAACTAGGAAGACAAATTCATTTGGTTCAATATGAAGTGACACATGATCAAGCGCAGGGTGAGCATCACCCCGGTAGGTTTTAGTGACTTCATCAAGTAAAATCATATCTTTATATTATCATAAGCTCAATCAGTACGCAAGATAAAGTGTGCTATAATTTTAATATGGATATAAAAAAACTACTTAAGCCACAATATGGTATTGCAATTGCGCCGCTAATTTTTGCTTTTTCACAGATAATTATTTTGGGATATAACTGGATATTTGGCGGACGTTTTGGCGATATTTCCCTTACCGTATCCAAATACGTTGGTCTTAGTGTTTGGTCTTCTATATTATTTGCGATTTGTAATTTTGTGATTGGTTTTTTGATGGTGCGATACTATCTTTACGCCTATAAAAATCTCTCTAAACTATGGTTGATACTTGGTTTTGTTCAATTGTTTGGGTTTATTGGACTATCTATTTTTCCTCATGCCGCATTTCTGGATAGTAATGTTAAAGAAACAGTGGTTAATCTGCACATTGGTCTTGCTAGGATTATGTTCTTTGCAATGTTTGGAATGGCTTTAGAAAGGCTTAGAATTGCAGCTAGCAGAGATAATCGTAATAAGTTTGCAGCCAGAGTCTGCCTAGCTTTTCTGATTTATGGGATTGTGTATGTAATCGGTTATTTTATAAAGGATAGTTTTCTATGGCAGATTATGTTGATTTGGGAAACTGGATATATCTACGCGTTTATGGGGATGTTGATTTTGACAAGAAAATAAATGCTATAATACTTACATGAATAATAAGCGTTTGGAGCAGCTCAAAGAGGTTTTTGATGAGGCTTGGAATAAATTATCTATAGACGATAAAATATTAGAAGCTAACCATTTAGAAGAAATGGTGGCTAATCCTGATATCTGGAAAAATCCTGATGATGCACGCGAAAAAAATGAAAAATTAAGCCACCTAAAAGATTTTATAGACGATTGGCAAATATTAAGAACACAAATAAATGATATATCCGAATTATTGAATTTGGGAGAGGAAGATTTAAATTCTGAAATTACTGCCCAGCTATCTGCTATGGAAGAAAAGTTAAGCAATCTAAAAAAATCATTGCGTTTTACTGGTCCTTATGACCACAATAACGCCATTATTAGAATTACCGCTGGGGCTGGTGGGACGGAAGCGATGGATTGGGCTGGTATGCTAGAACGTATGTACCTCAGATTTTTTGAAAAAAATGGATTTCGTGCTAGCTTGATAGAAAAAACAGACGGAGAGGAAGCCGGTATCAAAACAGCTGTATATGAGGTAAGTGGTACGGACGCATACGGACTATTAAAAAGTGAGCATGGGACTCATCGTTTGGTCAGGCTTAGTCCATTTAATGCGGACAATTTACGTCAAACATCCTTTTCCCTGGTAGAAATATTGCCTGTTATTCAAAATAATAACGAGGTCATAATAGATGAGAAGGATTTACGTATAGATACTTATCACTCTGGCGGGCACGGTGGACAGGGCGTGAATACTACTAACTCTGCAATTCGGATTACACATATTCCCACAAATACAGTAGTGGCTATTCAAAATGAGCGTTCACAGCTTCAAAACAAAGAAAAAGCTATGGAGATATTACGTGGTAAACTGGCACAAATGCAGTTAGAGCAACAAGCTGAAAGCATAGATAAATTGCGCGCTGGCGAGTCTGCATCGTGGGGGCAACAGATTAGAAATTATGTGATGCAACCATACAAATTAGTCAAAGATACTCGGACTAAATATGAAGAAACGGATGTTGATGCGGTACTAGACGGCAAAATTGACGGATTTATTGATGCGTATTTAGAAATGAATTTCCAGTAGTAACCACTTTCAGCAAAAAAAGACCTCTACTACGAGGTCTTTTTATTTATATTTTTATATATTATTCCGTGACACCAAGCTCAATGCGTTTGAATTGGCGAACTGTGATGTTCTCGCCAGTTTTGGCAATGGAATCTTTAATAAACTCAGCTACGGTCTTAGTATCGTCCAAAATGTATGGCTGGTCCATCAAAACTTTGTCAGCAAAAGCTTTTTTGATTTGGCCGCCAATGATTTGGTCTTTCATTTTTTCTGGGCCTTTGAAGTTTTCTTCAAACTCTTTTTTCTTGGCCTCTACTACGTCTGCTGGGATATCATCTACAGAAACGTATAGTGGAGCCATAGATGCTACTTGCATAGCAATTTGATGAGCTAGAGTTTTGAATTCATCTGTCTTGGCAACAAATGATGTCTCACAGTTTACTTCTACAATGGCGCCAATACGGCCGTCATGGACATAGGATTCAATCAAACCTTCACGAGTCTCGCGGTCGCCACGTTTTTCTGCTTTGGTAAGGCCTTTTTTGCGCATAGCTTCTAGAGCCTTATCAAAGTCTCCTTTTGCCTCTACTAATGCTTGCTTTGCATCAGTCAAGCCAACACCAGATAATTCTTTTAGCTTTTTAATTTGTTCAATAGAAATTTTGGCATCTGCCATAGAACCTCCTAATGGTTATTACTTTGTAGATTTTTTATCTGTGGCAGGAGCAGCCTTAGGTGCGGATGCTTTGCCAGACTTAATAGCATCTTTTACGTAGTCTAGGATAAGCGATGTAGCTTTGATAGAATCATCGTTTGCAGGGATTACGTAATCAATATTGGTTGGATCAACATTGGTATCGGTAATAGCAAATACAGGAATCTTAAGAGTATTTGCCTCGCGGATAGCGTTCTTGTCTTCGCAGGCATCTACTACAAAGAGGGCGGCAGGTTGCTCGGACATCTCTTTGATACCGCCATAGCGCTCGTTTAGTAAGTCAATCTCTTCTTGGAAGCGCTGAACTTCTAGTTTGTTATAACGGTTTTCTAGCTCACCACTTTCCATGCGACGCTCTAGATCCTTAATTTTTTTGATTTGACGATTGACAGTCTCTACATTGGTAAGAGTGCCACCAACCCAGCGAACTGTAACGTATGGCATATCTACTTCTTCTGCGGCAGCCTTTACGATGTCTTTCATCTGCTTTTTAGTGCCAACAAAGAGGATTTTCTTGCCGCTTTTGGTAATTTCTGTGATCTTTGGAAGAGCTGCCTCAATGCCTTCTACGGTTTTTTCTAGGTTGATAATATGTGCATTTTGGCGACGGCTATGGATGTATGGAGCCATCTTTGGATGCCAACGGCTAGTTTTGTGGCCAAAATGTGCGCCAGCTTCTAGCAAAGCTTTCATGTCAACTTTCTCTGACATTTTTCCCTTTCTCTTTGTCTTGCAGAACTTAACGCCGACTTAGCAAATCTGGATGGATTCTGTGGACTCCATCAGGCGCAGGAAAACTCTGCAAAACTGTTTCATTAAAATTAATAATAGTTTCATTATACCACACTGCTTGAAAAAATCAAGTAATTCTGTTAATATTAACATGTTACTGTAGGTGGGCCGCGCAAAATGCGCGGAGTTGTATTTTAAAATGGAGGTGATATTATGATAAATAATTTTCCCGATAACTATCGTTTGGTTGTATCGCCCGATGACTATGAAAAGAAGTTAGACTTAGAGGACCGGCGATTGTATCTAGCTCAGGAGATTCGCGCTTTTGATGCTGATGAGATGACTGGCGACATGTCGTTATGCTCATATTTGGCGGATGTTATCTTGGCCTATAATCGTGAAGACAAAGGAATTGCACCAGAAGATCGCAAACCGATAAGACTTTACATTAACTCACCGGGGGGAGATGTAACGGAAGGATTCTCGCTAATTAGTGCGATCAAACTGTCTAAGACACCCATTTATACTATCAACGTTGGCGTATGGTATTCTATGGCTTTTTTGATCGGTATAACTGGACACAAACGTTTTTCTCTACCTTGCAGTACCTTCTTGATGCACGAGGGGCACAACTTGGTATGGGACAGCGGTTCAAAGGCTCAGGATAAGATGGATTTTGACAAACGCTTTGAGCTGGAAGTAGTGAAAAAGCATATATTGGAACACAGTAATATGAAGTCTACGGAATATGATTCTCTGTTCCGCGTAGAGTATTATATGCTTCCAGAAGATGCGTTGGAGCGTAATTTTATTGACGAGATAGTAACTGATATTGACACTATTTTGTAACAGGGGGTGGTTGAAAAAGTGAAAACAAATACAAAATATGTGGTTGCAGATGTGATAAATTGCAACAATGAAAGTCAGCGAATTCATCTAAAGATACGTACTGAGGATGGCCAACTGATGTCAAGGCGTCTGCGTAAGATCTTGAAGGACGGTTCGTTTGTCTCTGCTCCGATTACGTTGTACCATGACATGGCTAATGATCTGGAAGAAAAGATGGGTAGTATTTCGCCAGAAATCAAGCAGCTGATGGAGGAAAAGGTAAAAGATGACGTTATTGATGCTATAAAAAATATGCGAACGAGTGAGTTTTTCTATAACAATTCTCAGCGTATCTCTTTCTGCAGGAAGTATTTTACTTGCAGAATGATGATAGCACATGACGTAGAAAGGGTTAAGAATACTTTGTTGTATCAGGCTTACGAGAAGGCATTGGCAGAAAACGAATTGTTGTCTAAGGAGCTTGAGATAATAAAAGATGATGCTTTACGCCGCTCTGATTAGATTCGGGCATTAATATTACATCCATAAAAAATACGGCGAGTAATATGCTCGCCGTTTTTTCTGGGCAGAAGTTAGGATTTTTTACTAGAGCTTTCTATGTCCTTTTCTAGTACTTCAATCATCCGCTTAGTATTATTAATGCGGTTTCTCTGTGCAATGATTTTTTGGAAGTATCTATGCGCTTCGGTTTGTATCTTTACTCTAAGGTTTTTTACAACCTTGTCAGATTCTCTAGCTATTCTATTTCTCGTAAGGAGAGCATATAATACCAGAATAAGCATTGGTCCAAGCGAGGCTGCCAGAATAAGACCTAGCGAATTATTATAAATGGATGAAGGCGCACTCTTTATCAATAATCCCAAAATAAGCATTGTGAGAATAGGATAAAAAACCACGAACACAGAAAGGTTTTCCCAAGCAAGATGCGAATTAATTTGTTCTATTTCGTTAACGCTAAATGTTACATCAATATCAATATCCCCATCTGCGAGTGACTCCTCCATAATGGCAATTGCCTCCTTGGTTGGCTGCAATTTTTCAAGTAATTGCCGTTTTTGTTCCAAAATGAGATCTGAGCTATCTAATTCCTGTTTGAAGTGATCACTAGGGAACGTAGAGTCTCCACATACCCAATGTATAGCTTCATCATCTGCCCAAATTTGTTTATAAATGTTCATAGCTTCTCCTTTCCCCTAAAGAATCAACAACTACAAACTATTTATAGCATATTATTGGCACTTTGTAAACGGCAGAGGGTACGCTAAATTAGGTGTTTACTTTTTTTAGAATCTCTGGTATAATGAGTCGTAATTATGAGTA
>JAFRAV010000008.1 GCA_017405225.1 Candidatus Saccharimonadota bacterium
AAGCAAAGCACTACCAGTCTTGATAGACGAAAGTGAGAAACGTGTGCAGAAACTGGACGACAGAGTGCAGAAACTTGAAGCCGAGTTGGATGAGGTCAGAGATAAGTTGCAAGATGAGGACGAAGTCCGTATGACAAAGGAGGAGTTCTTTAGATTTCTCGAAACCGCCCATTTACAGATGAGAAACGGTGATTTTGAGCAGAAAGACTTAATTGCCAAAACATTGTTCTCGAAACTTTACATTGACCACAAAAATAGGCTCACTGTCCTCTGGAAACCAGAGTTTAGTGGGCTTATTTCGTCACCAAATATGCATAATGTTCTAAATGGTGATCCGGGTGGGACTCGAACCCACGACACCAAGCTTAAGAGGCTCGTGCTCTAACCAGCTGAGCTACCGGACCAAATTGTTAATACCAGCCTTTTTTGCTCAGCTGGCTAGAGCGTGCTCTGTTTTGATTTGACTCGGCGCTTCGCACCTCAGACAGGAGCTGAGCTACCGGACCAAATTGTCCAATCATTTTTGCGTATAAAAATCTTAGACAATATATATTATATCAGATAATCCAAAATAAATAAAGCCCCAAATTCCGCACAAGTGATAAAATGCTCCAATATACAGGACGACAATTCTGCCAAGTAGATGAGTGCAGTAATAGCTAGCTAGAACTTTCTACCCTTCAGCTTCCACTTCCATGAGTTCGTCTTTACCGATAGGGAATGACGAATCCTCAGCCAGCGGCGGCCAGGCGCCGAGAAAAATCCCTTTCCGATTAGTCTACCTCCGTATTCCATACTCTTTAGTTCACTCATAATCGTATTATAATTTTTCGCAATAATCGGTGAATTATTTAACGAGCGATACCGCTTCATAAAATCGCCAAAACCGCCAGAGTTAACTGAGTCGCCATGACTACTGGAATTACCACAACCTCTAAAACCTCTAGAATCACCAAAATCACGCACAAAGCAAATTTTTGGATTGATATTTTTGGTAATCCACTCACCATTTTTGCTCACCACGATAAAAGAATATGCTGGCAATAAACCTAATTTGTGAAAATACTTTAATAAATATTTGATATGTCCGGCGTTCTGAATTACTGGGTTTACAAAAGGATAACGTTTGCCGGCGGAGCATTTGTACCATGTCGCTTTGCGACCATCGCCGTATATTTTGCCGTAAAAATTTTTACACTCAAACACTAACAAACCTTTTTTGGACAACACTACTAAGTCTACCTCGGCAAACTTTCCATCATATTTTGGCACATATATATTTCTAAATATCTGTTTTCTGGGAACACCAAGCCGGCGCAAGTTTTTGTACAATTGTTTTTCTATTTGCTTACCGCGTTTGCTGCGACTGCTCATGTCTTAATTATAATATATAAAAAAAGCGGAGCAAGATAACAGGGAAGAAACAGGCAAAATAATTTCTCGGTTTTTCTCTAAATTACCTCTTGAATTTTTTGCGATTTCTTGGTATAATCTATCACAAGTGTTAATATAAAGGTAAATATATGAGTTTTTCTATTCTAAAGAAAATTGGTGACGAACAGAAGAAAAAAGCTGTTGTTGATGTTCGTTCTGGTGACACAGTTAAGGTCACACAAAAGATTAAAGAAGGCGACAAATCTCGCTTGCAGGTATTTGAGGGTGTAGTTATTCGCACTGATCGCAAGGATTCTCACACTGCACGTATCACAGTTCGTAAAATCGCATCTGGTGTTGGCGTAGAAAAGTCGTTTCTTATCCATAGCCCATTAGTAGAAAAAATTGAGATTGTTAAGCGTTCTAAGGTTCGCCGCAAGAATCTTAGCTATTTGCGAAATCGTTCTGGTAAATCTGCTCGCCTCGCTAACAAAGATTTTGATCGTAGTGCAGTAAACGACATAGAGATTCCTGGCGAGGATGAGGTAGCAGAATCTGCCGAGACAGCAGAGCCAGCCCCAGCAGAGGTTACTGAAGAAAAATCAGCTGACAAACCTGAAGAAAAACCAGCTGACGAAAAATCCGAGGAACCTACCAAAGAAGAAAAGCCAGCAGAAAAAGCCGAGTAATCTGATTAAAATAGAAAAAGGTCCCAAATTGGGGCCTTTTTCTGGTTTTGTAGAAAATACATATATAATATATGTATGGCAATTTTGGGAATAGATGAAGTAGGGCGTGGACCGTGGGCAGGGCCACTGGTGATAGGTGCAGTTGTGTTGCCAAATGATTTTGGCGCTGTTGATGCCAAAAACCCAAAGGCTGCTGATACTAGAATCCCAAAGGCTGCTGGTGAGTCTAGCCTAGCTTGGGTTAATCAATTGGCAGACTCCAAAAAACTAACTGAGAAAAAACGCACAAAACTAAGCGCGCTAATCCTGAATGAAGTTTCACATAGTGCAGGGGTTATGACTGGTCTTGGTTGGGTGTCTGCAAAAGAGCTAGACAAAGTGGGGTTAAGTGATGCTTTGAAGCTTGCGGCGCGGCGTGCACTGGGAAACTTGCTAGGCCAAAGCGACGGAAAATCCGGTAATGGTCTGCCAACACAAGACAATCAAAAAACGCAAGAAGACCAAAAAACGCAAAATGCCAAGAAAATGCAAAATGCTCAAGAAGGACAAAGAATCCAAAGCAGTGCGCTTTTTTCTGAAATCATTATTGACGGTACACAAAATTTTTTGATTGGCACAGAATATGAAGCTAAGGTTTCTGTTTTGCCAAAGGCCGATGCAAAAATCCGCGAAGTATCGGCAGCGTCAATTATTGCCAAAGTCGCACGTGATACTTACATGAAGAAAATTGCGGAAAAATATCCTGAATATGGATTTGATAAACATGTTGGCTATGGTACAAAATTGCACAAAGAAGCACTAGAAAAATTTGGGCCGTGCAAAGAACATAGACACAGCTTTAGGCCGGTAGCAGAAGTGTTAGCGATAAATACGCTAGCATCAAAGACTCGGCTAGAGCAGAAAAAGGATCTGGCTAGTGTTTGTACTACAAAACAAATTGGAGATAAAGCAGAAGTGATAGTTGCGAAATACCTAAAATCACTTGGCCACAAAATTCTTGCACGTAATTACAAAACCAAATACTACGAGATTGATATTATATCTGCTACAAAAGACACAATTTATTTTACGGAAGTAAAATATCGCAAAAATTCACTTTATGGTAATCCTTTGGATTTTGTAGATAGAAAAAAGCAAGAACAAATGGTGTTTGCAGCAGAATGTTTTGTGCAAAATCTAGCACAAAAACTTGGACGGGACATTGATACTTTGCCCAAAAGAAAATTAGCAGTAGCTTCTGTTGGCGGGCCAAAATATCAAATAGGAAAATGGCTAGTCTTGGAATAGTTGCAAAACATCTTATGCTTGAATTATGGTCATAAAAAGTGTATAATAATTCTACTATGTTCAAATTGCTTAAAAATCTCACCATGAGAGATATTCTATTGATTTTGCTTGTGGTGTTTTTGATTTGTGTGCAAGTATGGCTTGACTTAAAAATGCCAGACTATATGTCGGAAATCACTCGCTTGGTTCAGACTGAAGGCTCTGAGATGGGTGATATTCTAAAAAATGGTGGTCTAATGATGGCTTGTGCATTTGGAAGTTTAGCAAGTATGACGGTTGTAGGATTCTTAGTTGCAAATATTTCTGCTAGTTTTTCTAAGTCAGTGCGTAAGAAGCTCTTTACAAAAGTAGAAGCTCTTAGTATGGGGGAGGTCAAAAAATTTTCTATCGCCAGCCTTATCACCCGTACAACCAATGACATTACTCAAGTGCAAATGTTTTTGTCGTTTGGTATGCAAATGCTAATCAAGGCTCCGCTTACTGCGGTTTGGGCTATTACTAAAATTTTAGATAAATCTTGGGAATGGAGTACGGCCACTGCACTTGCAGTTGTGCTGCTACTATCACTTGTAGTAGTAATTATGGTGATTGTAGTGCCACGTTTTAAACTGATTCAAAAAATGACAGATCGCCTTAATGGTGTGACGCGTGAAAATATGACAGGGATTCGCGTGGTGCGTGCATTTAATGCAGAAAAATATGAAGAGAAAAAATTTGCCAAAGCCAATAAAGAGCTTACTGATACACAGATATTTAGCCAGAAAGCATTGTCGCTTTTTTCACCAATAATTTTCTTTGCCATGCATTTTCTTACACTTACAGTTTATGTGATAGGGGCATATTTAATTGGACATGCTGGAGCAACTGATAAATTAACGATTTTTTCTAATATGGTTGTCTTTTCTTCTTATGCGACGCAAGTCATTATGTCGTTCTTGATGTTAGCTGTAATCTTTATGATGGTGCCACGTGCACAAGTTTCTGCTGTGCGTATCAATGAAGTGATGGATACCGAGCTTAGTATTAAAGAGGGAGAACAAAATGTTGTAGAAGCTCCAGAATTAGGAACGGTAGAGTTTAGGAATGTCAGTTTTAAATATCCCGATGCAGAGGATTATGTGATTCAGGATATTTCATTTAGGGCAGAACGAGGGCGGACAGTAGCTTTTATCGGTTCTACCGGCTCTGGTAAATCCACATTGATCAATCTTGTTCCACGTTTTTATGATGCCACTGAGGGCGAGGTTTTGGTTGATGGAATAAATGTCAAAGATTATACTTTTGAATCATTATATAATCGCTTGGGCTATGTTCCACAAAAAGCTGTGATGATGGATGGTACTGTGTCGTCTAACGTGGCATTTGGTGATAATGGCAAGGGCAAACGCAGCGCGATGGACGTAACTAATGCAATTAAAGTTGCACAAGGGACGGATTTTGTAGAAAAATTAGACAAGAAATATTTTGCTCATATTGCACAGGGCGGTACAAATATTTCTGGTGGTCAAAAGCAGCGTTTAGCAATAGCTCGTGCAATAGCTCGTGGTCCAGAAATCTATATATTTGATGATTCATTTTCCGCACTTGATTATAAGACTGATGCGGCGCTTCGCAAAGCTCTTAAAAAGCACACTAAACATGCAACTAGTTTAATTGTAGCTCAGCGCATTGGCACTATCATGAATGCGGATTTGATCATCGTACTAGATGATGGTAAATGTGTTGGCAAGGGCACTCATGCCGAGCTTCTCAAGTCTTGTGAGGTCTATAAGCAGATTGCCGAGTCGCAATTGTCGCCAGAAGAAATCAGAGCTTCCATGAACATTAAGCCAGTAGACATGGCCGCAGAAGAAGAAAAAACTCGTAAATTAGCCGCCAAAAAACTGGGTGCGTTTGCTGTGAGGAGGGTAGAATAATGCCTGGGCCAAGAGGAGAAGCAGAAAAAAGCAAAGATTTTGGTAAAGCAATTAAGCGCGTAATTAAAGAGCTAAAAAACTTCCGCGTAATGGCAATTATTGCAGTACTAATTGCTGCGGCCAGCTCTGTCATTTCTATTATGGTGCCAAACATGCTTTCTAGCCTCACCGACGAAATCGCTGAAGGTTTACGCATGGAAATGGATTATAATGCAATTTGGAGCATGACAATTATGATTGCGCTTTTCCAATTTGGAAGTGCAATCGCAGGTATTGTTGAAGGTTTCTTGATGACGGATGTTTCTAACCGTTTTGCGCAAGAACTCCGCGACCGGATTTCTGAAAAAATCAATCGTCTACCACTTAAATTCTTTGACAAAAATCAAACTGGTGACACTCTTTCTCGTGTGACAAACGATGTGGATACAATCGCGCAAAGCCTTAACGAATCGTTATCTACCATCGTAGCAGCCATCGCATTATTTATTGGTGTAGTAATAATGATGTTTATCACTAACTGGGTGATGGCACTAACAGCAATTATTTCTGGCTTAATTGGATTTTTCTTCGTCTCTATTGTTCTAAAAAAATCACAGAAGTATTTTACTGCGCGTCAGAAAGAGCTTGGTAATATCAACTCGCATATTGAAGAAATCTATTCTGGCCTAAACGTAGTAAAAGCCTATAATGGTCAAAAAGAGGCTGATAAAGAATTTGACCGCCTAAACCAAAAAGTCTATGATGCTAACCGCAAGTCACAATTTCTTTCTGGCTTAATGCCACCAATGATGATGTTTATAGGAAATCTTGGTTACGTTGCGGTTTGTGTAGTTGGGGCGCTCCTAGTAATGAATAATGCAATTACTTTTGGTACAATTGTAGCCTTTATTATTTATGTTAGGATGTTTACATCGCCACTTACGCAGATAGCACAGTCGCTTAATTATCTACAATCTTGTGCTGCAGCGGCCGAGCGAGTGTTTGAATTTTTGGATGAGCCAGAAATGTTAAAACAACACCCTTCACAAATCCTAGAACGTGATAAAGTGCGCGGTATGATAGAGTTTCGTCATGTAAAATTTGGCTACGATGAGAATAAGCTAATCATCAAAGATTTTTCTGCACTTGCAAAATCCGGACAAAAAATTGCAATTGTTGGACCAACTGGAGCCGGCAAAACTACCATGGTAAACTTGCTGATGCGTTTTTATGAAATTAATTCTGGTAGTATTATTATTGATGGAGTGCCGATCTCTGAGCTCTCGCGCGAGAATGTGCGAGGTTTGTTTACTATGGTTTTGCAAGACACTTGGCTGTTTGCTGGTACGGTGCGAGACAACATTGTTTATAATCGTAAAGGAGTAAGCGATGAGCAGATCTGGAATGTATGCGACCGAGTGGGTTTGTCGCATTTTGTGAAGACCTTGCCAAAAGGACTTGATAGTGATATTGCAGAAAATGAGTCAGTCTCTGCTGGCCAAAGACAGCTAATTACAATTGCCCGTGGCATGATAGAAGATGCTCCGTTCTTGATTTTGGATGAGGCAACATCTAACGTTGATACTCGCACAGAGGAATTAGTCCAAAAAGCAATGGATAAATTAATGCACGGCCGTACGTCTTTTATCATCGCGCATAGACTATCTACTATCAAGAATGCGGATTTGATTTTAGTAATGAAGGATGGGAATATTGTAGAAACTGGCAAACACGATGAGCTAATCAAAAAGAATGGCTTTTATGCAGAGCTATACAATTCACAATTCCAGATAAGCTAGATTATTCTGAACAGTGTTATAATGTAATTATACAAATAACCGAAAGGATTTTATGAGCAAAGAAGGAAAATCAACAAATACAGCAATTATCGTGTTGCTTGTAATTCTAATTGTCGCAGTCTTGGGCGTTGGCGGATACTTTATTGTAAAGGACATAACTGGCAATAATAGTAATAACAACGGTAGTAGCCAAACCAGCTCCAAACAAAGTGCTGATAGCGGTGAAAACGATAATGGAAGCTCTAGCAACAGTGATGATGGTGGCAGCGAAACCACAAACAATGACATAGAAGCTGGAATCACTTACGCAGAGGTAAGAGGGAACGATTATTTTATTGAATTACAGACAAATGGGGTAGTTGAGGGCAAGTGTGAAATTTCCTTAGTTCCTACAAATGGTGGACAAGGCCATCACGATACTACGGATTTAGTAGCGGCTAATAAAGTCAGTCTTTGCTCTGAGGACTTTTCACTTAAAGGGCTAAATCCAGGCGAGCATAAAATTACCGCAGTAATTCGCGCCAAAGACGGCAGAACTAAAACATTAGAAAAGATTGTCAAAATCTAATTATAATCTTCAAAGGCCACACAATAAAATGTGTGGTTTTTTGTGGTATAATAACAGATAAGAATTAATGAAAGGTTGGTTTTGAATTTAAAGATTGGAATTGTTGGATTACCAAACGTAGGGAAAAGCACTCTTTTCAACGCGCTAACAAATGCAGGCGCACTGGCTGCAAACTATCCTTTTGCTACAATTGAATCAAATGTTGGCATCGTCCCGGTCCCAGACGAGCGCTTGGATGTCCATGCCAAAATGTTTGAAACTGAAAAAATTGTTCCGGCTACGGTTGAATTTGTAGATATTGCAGGTCTAGTTGCAGGCGCCAGCAAAGGTGAGGGCTTAGGTAACAAATTCCTGGCTCACATTCGCGAATGTCAGGCAATTTGTCACGTTGTGCGTGCCTTTAAGGATGATGATATTGTCCGTGCAGACGAAAAAATGGAAACAGATATTATTGCTCAAGCCAAAGACGATATAGACATTATCAATTTAGAGCTCCAGCTTGCCGATGATGAAACTCGCGAAAAGGCCGAGGCCAAAAAGAAAAAAGGTGGTAGTCAGCCCAAAAATCCAGCCAAAAACCCATCCACAGAAGATGACGACATCCCGTATCTTACTAAGAAGCCGGTAATATATATGTTTAATGTAGACGAAAATGGTCTGACTGACTCCGCTTTGCAGGATAAACTTCGTGATTTGGTAAAGCCTAATGAGGCGATTTTTGTAAATGCCAAACTAGAAGAAGAAATGTCTGGTATGAATCGCGATGAGCGCAAAGAGTTTTTAGAAAGTTATGGTGTAAAAGACGATGCGCTTGGTGAGCTAATCAAAGCCGCGTATAAAACACTTGGGCTTCAGAGTTTTCTTACCGCAGGAAAGAAAGAATGTCGAGCTTGGACTATCAAACAAGGTGCCACGGCACCAGAGGCTGCTGGTACAATTCATACAGATTTTGAGCGTGGTTTTATTGCGGCAAATATTTGTAACTATAGCGATTTAAAAGAACTTGGCAGTGAACAAGCCGTAAAAGCAGCTGGCAAACTTCGTACTGAGGGTAAGACTTACGTCATGCAAGATGGCGATGTTGTAGAATTTAAGTTTAATGTATAATAAAAGCATAAGGAGGTAAGATGCTTAAAAACTTTAACTTTGACAGAGTTATTTATGCAGTAATATACATAATCATTGCCATAATTTTCTACGTCATTATTACTAGAATTATAAAATTAATTTTACAAAAACCGCGCGAAAAGCTAGATGGCAAACTTACTACGCGTCAAATCCAACGTATGGGCACATTGCAAGGTATGTTAAATAGTGCCGCCAAATACATTGTTATCTTGGCTTTAATATTGGCTCTACTTGCAAATTTTGGTGTAGATGTATCATCACTTTTGGCTGGACTTGGAATTGCGACGGCTATTATTGGTTTAGCCTTTCAGGATTTTGGCAAAGACATTATTGCAGGTTTCTCTATCATCATGGAAAACCAATATGAAGTTGGTGATTTGATAGAGGTAGATGGTTTTAAGGGGCAAGTAACCTATGTTGGTCTAAAAAGTACCAAAATTAAAAATTATCGCGGCAAGGAGTTAGTGATTGCCAACCGCAATATGAATGCAGTGATTAATTATAGTGCACACAATACTTTGGCACAGGTAGATTTGCCAGTGTCCTTTGATGCAAACCCAGACCATGTTGAAAAAACTCTAGAAAAAGTTTGTAGTGATTTGGCTGCACTTAATTTAGAACAAATTGTAGGCGAAATAGAATATTATGGACCAATTGAGATTGGCGACTCTGCAATTGTGTGGAGGGTTACGGCAGAATGTGAGCCATACAAGCATTTTAAACCACAACGTGCTATACGTCGTCTAGCAGTCCAAGAGTTTAAGAAGGCTGGTATTAAAATTCCATACAATCAGATTGATGTGCATAATGCAAAATAGGTGTTACTAAACTCATGATATAATCAAGTCATGGCTATCTCTTATCGTTCAAAGAGGATAATCGGTGTATCAGCTTTGTTGGTAGCAGTTATTGCTTGGCTGATTTTTAATCCATTAAGTTGGGAAAAAATACCTACTCAACCTAACATCAATGGTGAGTTTATTGACAGCGACGAGCAGTCCATTAAGCCACTTGGTGTTAGTACTGATGGTGGTATAGACGAGTCTAAGTTAGCGCGCAATGTTTTGGAAGAACTAGAAATTAAAGGTAGAGCGCCAAAGACAAATTATAATCGTGAAGAGTTTTACAAAAGTTGGCCAAACGTAAACGGGTGTAGCTTGCGTCAAATTATTATCAAACGTGAATTTGGCGATTTGGCAGTGCTTGATGGTTGCAATGTAATAGCAGGAAAATTTATAGAGCCATACACTGGGCAAGAAATGGAGTTTACTGAAAAAACTCAGATTTCTAAAAAAATCCAGATTGATCATGTGGTGGCGCTTTCTGATGCCTGGCAAAAGGGGGCACAATATATGGATAAAGAAGTGCGGTATAATATAGCAACCGATCCGCTAAATCTTTTGGCGGTAGAATCATCTGCTAATCAACAAAAATCTGATGGAGATGCGGCAACTTGGCTCCCAGCAAACAAATTGTTTCGCTGCCAATATGTGGCTCGTCAAATTTCTGTAAAAAAGAAATATAGTTTATGGGTGACACAAGCAGAACACGATGCAATGTCAAGGGTGCTAGAATCTTGTCCGAATGAACAGGTGGTTGGAATCTAGTGTATAATATAAATATGATTACACTACGAAGCGATTACACAATTAAAACAGAAAGATTAACTGCGGCCAAAAACGCTCTAGAAGAAATCAAGCAAGATTCTATGGCGGGTTGGCTAACTGTGCCAGTAAACGATGACGAGCTAAATCGTATGAAGGCGGCTGCCCAAAAAATACAGTCAGAGTCTAAATACTTAGTTTGTATTGGTATAGGTGGATCATATCTAGGTCACAAAGCCGTGATTGATGCAATTGGAAATAAATCAGGTGTGAAGATTCTCTATGCTGGCAATTCACTCAGCTCAGATGCTTTTTATACAGTCCTTAACGAAATTGGCTCAAATGATTTTTCGGTGAACGTAATCTCAAAATCTGGTACTACCACAGAGCCCGCTATTGCATTCCGCTTGTTTAAGGCAATTCTAAAAAATCGCTACGGCAATAATTGGTCATCACGTGTTTATGCTACGACAGATGCCAAAAAAGGTGCTCTTCATGATGAAGCGGAAAAAAATAACTATACAAGCTTTGTTGTTCCAGATGATATTGGTGGAAGATATTCAGTGCTTACAGCGGTTGGGATTTTGCCAATGCTAGTAGCTGGCATTGATGTTGATGCTATGCTAAAAGCTGCTCGTACAGCAGCTGGTTGGCAAAGATATGATTTTGGTCTGGCAATGAATCCAGCTAATGAAGACCCGGCAGTTCACACCTTTGAAGAGGCTGTTCGCTATGCTATTATTCGCCAAGATTTATATGCTAATGAAGGTCTAGAAACAGAGGTTTTAGCTAGTTTTGAACCAAGATTTGCCACATTTTCTGAATGGTGGAAACAGCTTTTTGGTGAGTCAGAAGGCAAACAAAACAAGGGTATTTTCCCCGCATCAGTTGTCTATACCACCGATTTACATTCGCTCGGCCAGTATATGCAAGAAGGGCGCAGAAATATCTTTGAGACCGTTGTAAAAATTACAACACCTAGCACTAGAGAAGTAAAGGTTCCATCTGAGGAAGGGAATCTAGATGGGCTAGATTATTTAGCAGGAAAAACACTAGAATACGTCAATAGCAAAGCAGCTGAAGCAACAATCAATGCTCACAAAAATGGTGGTATTCCAGTTTTGGAATTAGAGCTAAACGATTTGAAGGAGAAATCTGTTGGTGAGTTAATTTACTTCTTTGAGCTATCTTGTGCTATTTCTGCCAAACTCTCTGGGGTAAATCCATTTGACCAGCCAGGTGTAGAAGCATATAAAACAAATATGTTTAAATTACTTGGCAAACCTGGGTTTTAGATATATAATAATATGAATGAATAAGGATGGGCTACACTCATGAATTTACACTATAAAGGACCGGTTGTCTTAGCTATCTTGGACGGTGTTGGTCTTCGTCGCGAAGTGGCAGGTAATGCCGTTAAACAGGCTCATACTGAGTTCTTAAATTATGCCGTAGAAAACTACAAGACAACTTCTTTGGCCGCATCTGGCGAGGCTGTTGGTATTTTGGCGGATAATATGGGAAACTCTGAGGTTGGACACAATACAATTGGCTCCGGCCAAATTATTAAGCAAGGTATTTCTCAGATAAATGATGCTATTAATACTGGCGCTATTTGGAATTCTGAGGCTTGGAAAGAGGCTATCAAAAGAGTTAAAGACAATAATTCCACTCTGCATTTTTCTGGAATCTTCTCGGATGGTAATGTCCATAGTAGTATTTATCATCTGGAGAAAATGATAGATCAGGCACACAATGAAGGCGTGAAAAAAATCCGTATCCACATTGTGCTAGATGGGCGCGATACGCCGCCACAGTCTTCTCTTCAGTATGTTAACGAGCTAGAGGCATTTATTGCTACTTTTGCGGACAAACCAGACTATAAAATTGCATCTGGTGGTGGTCGTATGCTATTTGTGGCGGATCGTTATGAGAATGATTGGGGAGTAGTCAAAGCTGGTTGGGATGCTATGGTAAATGGTATTGCACCAAATAATTTCCCATCTGCTACTGCTGCTATAGAATCATTCCGTGAGAAAGATCCTACTATTCAAGATCAATACATTCCACCATTTGTGATATTTGAGAATGGTCGTCCAGTTGGCCTAGTCCAGGATGGCGATAGTTTTATCTACTTTGATTTTCGTGCAGATCGCGCTATAGAAATTGCTCAAGCTTTTACCTATGATGATTTTCCATACTTTGAACGAGTTTATTACGATAAAGAAGATAAAGAACACCAAGGCAAGCCAGACGTATATTTTGTAGGCATGACAGAATATAATTCTGATACGCACGTACCAGAGCACCGCTTGATAGACCCAGTTAAGATTGATGAGCCTCTTAATCAATATTTAGGTGAACATGGCATCTCGCAGCTTGCGGTTTCTGAAACAGTCAAATTTGGCCACATTACTTACTATTTTAATGGTAATAGCTACGAGAAGGCTACCAAAGAAGAGCATATAGAAATTCCGTCTGATACCCAGCCATTTGATACCCGTCCTTGGATGAAATCAGCTGAGATTACTGATGTAGCAATAGAAAAAATGAAGGATTATGATTTTGTGCGTCTAAACTTTCCAGGTGGTGATATGGTGGGACATTTCGCAGAGCTAGAGCCTACAATTGTGGCAATAGAAGCTATAGATATTCAGCTTGCTAGACTTGCTAAAGAGGTAGACCGTCTAGGTGGCGTACTAATTATCACTGCAGACCATGGCAACGCCGAAGAATTAATAGATAGTAGTGGTGCTAGCAAGACCGCTCATAGTACTAATCCAGTTCCGTTTATTATTTATGACAACACAGAGAACAAAGATTCATATCAGCTAGCAGCAATAAATGATGCTGGTTTGGCCAATATAGCTTCTACGATTTCGCTGTTTTTAGGACATAATAACTATCCAACTAGCTGGCACGAACCATTAATCAGGGATGTTGATACAAGCGAGTAGTTTTTGTTATTGCGCGCTAAGGCAATTAGAGGTATTATTGTAACAAGGTGGTAAGGTAATACCTATATAGAGCGAAGGAGAAACAGATGCAAAAAATCACAAAGGCGATTATCCCAGTAGCTGGTTGGGGTACACGTCGTTTACCTATTACTAAGGTAATAGAAAAGTCTATGCTACCAGTAGGGAATAGGCCACTAGTAGATTATTCAGTGCAAGAGCTGATTAATGCTGGAATTACAGATATATATATGGTTATTTCTAATGTAGAGCCTTGCCAAGTAAGAGAATATTATCGCGATAATGTTGCTCTAAATAAATATTTAATAGAGCGTGGCAAGACAGACCGACTAAAGTTAGCAAAGACCATCCCTGATAACGTCAGGATTCATTATACTGTTCAGGATCCATCTGGAAAATATGGCACTGCCGTACCAATCGCAATGGTAGTAGAAGAATACAATATTAATGAGCCAGTGATAGTATTTATGGGCGATGATTTAATTTGGAATCCAGGGGGAAAATCGGCGGCGGAGCTTCTAATGGCTGGAGTCGGCAATCCAGATGATTCTGCAATCATGGGTCTAGAACTAGACGAAAAAGAAATCTGCAAATTTGCTTCATTATCAAAGGACTCGTCTGATTATCTTACAGGGATTGTAGAGAAGCCTGCACTTGGCGAAGCTCCTACTAACTTAGCTAGTGTTGGTAAATATATTCTGTCGCCAGCTCTGCAAAAAGAAGTTGTAAAATATGTGCACGATAATGACTTTGGTGTAGACGACCAAGAATATATGATTACAGATCCAATTGAATCCTTTATAAAAAATGGCGGAAAAGTAAAAGTTGTTGAAGCTGAGGGCGAACAATTAGACGGCGGCACTCTAGAAGGTTGGGTGCATGCTAATAATGTAGTTTGTGGTGCAAAATAGTCATTCACAAATTATTCATCTCATGATATAATTTTTCTATGTCAAAACAAGAGGACAAAAAGACATATCAGCAAGAGATTGGTAGCGTAGTAGAGCATCTGCGGGTAGAGAAGGGCTTAACCCAAGCAGAGTTGGCCAGGTTGGTAGGTACATCGCAGCCAGCAATTTATCGTATAGAAAATGGCCTACAGAATGTCTCACTAGACATGGTAAACAAGCTCTCGCGAGCATTTGGCACGCCGATTTTGTCGGTAAATACCTCTGTTTCTCACAGCCTTTATATTGAGGGCGGGAAAGAATTACATGGTGAAGTTACTATTAATACTAGCAAGAACGCGGCGGTTGGTTTGCTTTGCGCTAGCTTATTAAACTCTGGAAAAACTACTCTAAAGCATCTTGCTCGTATTGAAGAAGTGTTTAGAATTATTGAGGTGCTAGAATCTATTGGCGTAAAATGTCGTTGGACTAATCGCAAAAGAGATTTAGAAATTATACCACCAGACGTATTAAAATTAGACGCATTAGATATTTCTGCAGCGCGCAAAACCCGTTCTATTATTATGCTTTTTGGTCCACTTTTGCATAAATTTAAGAAGTTTCGCTTACCATACGCAGGTGGATGCTCGCTAGGTGTTAGAACAATAGAGCCACACCTAAGAGCGCTAAGAAATTTTGGATTAGAAGTGGACGCCAGGGCAGAAAGTGGATTTTATAATGCTGTTGTTGGTAAATCTAGTAGTAAAACAAACTACCCACCAAAGAGAATTGTCTTATCAGAAAGAGGTGACACCGTAACGGAGAATATCTTAATGGCGGCTGCACTTTATCCAGGCGAGACTACTATCGTTGGCGCTTCGCCTAATTATATGGTGCAAGACGTTTGCTTCTTTTTGCAATCACTCGGTGTCAAGATTAAAGGTATTGGTACTACCACACTCACAATTGTTGGGCAGACAAAAATTAATAAGCAAGTAGAGTATAGTCCATCAGAAGATCCTATAGAGGCTATGTCTTTTATTGCTGCGGCAATTACTACACACTCAGAAATCACCATCAAGCGTGCACCTATAGAATTTCTAGAAATAGAGTTGGAAATCCTGCGTAGTATGAACGCTGTTATTGTCAGAAGCAAAGAATATAAGGCTGATAATGGCTATACGCGGCTAGTAGATTTGGTGGTCAAAAAATCGGATCTTGTCGCTCCAACCGACAAGATACACCCAATGCCATTTCCGGGTCTAAACATTGATAATTTACCATTTTTCTCTGTAATTGCTGCTTCTGCTCGTGGTAGAACACTAATTCACGATTGGGTATTTGAGAATCGCGCTGTTTATACTACTGATTTAACAAAACTTAATGCCAGAGTAGAATTGCTAGATGCGCACCGTGTGTATGTGGAAGGTCCAACTAATTGGCGTCCAGCAGAGCTTGTTTCGCCGCCTGCTTTGCGCCCAGCTGTGGTTTTGCTGATTGCTATGCTTGCTGCTCCGGGAGTGTCAATTTTGCGCAATACTTATTCTATTGACCGTGGCTATCAAGATTTTGCAGCGCGCCTTCGCCAACTTGGTGCGGATATTGCTCCACTTGCCGGAATTTAATGTTTCAGTTGCGCACGTGATATAATTGTTTTTATGAATTCAGTTTTGGAGGGATTAAATCCGGCGCAAAAATCTGCGGTAGAGGTATTAGAAGGACCGCTTCTGATTTTGGCTGGTGCTGGTTCTGGCAAAACCAAGACATTAACGCACCGCATTGCAAACCTATTAGAACATGGCGTACCAGAAAAAAATATTTTGGCAGTTACTTTTACTAATAAAGCTGCAGGAGAAATGCGTACGCGTCTGTGGCGGTTGCTTGGCAATCAAGAAACTGATGTTCCACGTGGATTTATGCCATACATGGGTACGTTTCATGGGATTTGTGTCAAAATCCTAAAAATGGAATACGAGGCAGCAGGCCTAGACCGAAATTTTGTAATATACGATTCTGACGACCAGCTCACCCTAATTAGAAGAATAATTCGTGAAAATCATATAGATAATAAATCGCTAAAACCACGTGCAGCTCAAGCTATTATTTCTAATGCCAAAAATGAGGGAATGTCACCTAGTGATTATGAGGCAATCGCGGTTTATCCAAATCAAAAGCAAACCGCTAAAATTTATGCTCGTTATGAAGCAGAAAAAAACAATTCGTCTGCACTTGATTTTGATGATTTGTTGTTAGAAACAGCAAAACTATTTCGCGACAACAAAGAAGCATGCAAGAGGTGGCGCGACAAATTCCAACATATTTTGATAGATGAGTACCAAGATACTAATTCTATCCAGTATAGATTAGTAAAGTCTTTGGTTAATGACAAACATAATATTTGTGTAGTGGGAGATGATTGGCAATCTATTTATTCGTGGCGAGGTGCAGATTTTACTAATATTCTAAATTTTGAAAAAGATTTTCCAGGAGCTAAAGTAATCAAACTAGAAGAGAATTATCGTAGTACTGGCAATATCCTTAAAGCATCGCAAAAAGTGATAGAACAAAACAAAACCAGGACAGACAAAACATTATTTACAGAGGCTGGAAATGGCGATCCTGTTACCATAGAAGCTCTAGAGGATGAGAACGCTGAAGCTATGTGGGTGGCAGGAAAGATTGTTCAGAATAGAAACCAGAAAAAACGAGATTATTCTGATTATGCAATATTGTATCGGACCAATGCACAGTCGTACGCATTTGAAAAAGCATTTATTGCTTTGCAGATACCTTACAAAATTATCGGCGGTGTAAGGTTTTATGATCGTAAAGAAGTAAAAGATGTCTTAGCTATCTTAAAAATTATCGTTAATCCACTGGATAGAGTTAGCTTAGAACGTGTGGCAAAAAATGTGCTTTCTGGGATTGGCGAGGCTAGTCTTAAAAAAGTATTAAGTAGAATAGACGCTATTATTGCCACACATCCAGATGATAACCCATTGATAAATCAGAGTCTTACAGATGATTTATCTGCCCGTGCTAAGAATTCGTTGACTAGATTACAGAACTTTTTAATAACAAATAAGGAAGAGCCACGTACACCATCAGAAACTATCAAACGAATTATCTCATATTTTGATTTTGCGAGCTTAGTAGAGGACGCTAACTCAACTACAGATAATCGCATGGAAAACTTAAATGTTCTAGCTGGCAATGCTCTCCCGTATGAAGATCTAGAAGAGTTTTTGGCGGATGCGTCACTAATGTCTTCAGCAGATGAGAATACGGAAAAATACAGTGTTACTTTAATGACTATACACGCGGCAAAAGGTTTGGAATTCCCAGTGGTTTTTATGGTGGGGATGGAAGAGGGACTGTTTCCAAGTATGCGTTCAGAAACTTTATCAGAGATAGAAGAAGAAAGACGCCTTGCGTATGTAGGCATGACAAGAGCAAAAGAAGAATTGTATTTAACTTTTGCAAAATCACGCTTTACCTTTGGTGCTAGGAATTATTCATCTCCATCTAGATTCTTGATAGAATTAGGCTACGATCCGTATGGATTACATGGTACAGATATGTTATAATAAATGAGTGTGAAAAAGGAGAAAAAAGTGTCTAGTCCTACAAATGGTGGCCGTGTGCCAAATAACCCGAATAACAAAACAAAAAATAATAGCTCAAATAATGCGCGCAGAATATCTTTTGTTTTTGTTTTGATTTTATTATGTCTAGCCGCTGTATCTTTAATTACTCCAAAAGTAAGTTTGGAAGAAGTGCCAGTTTCTGATGTGATTGCCAGAGCTAATGATCCAAATGGTAATATCAAGAAAATTACCATTTCTGGCTCAGAGATGAAAATCACCCTAAAAGACAAAGACCAACCAACACAAGTTTCGCGTAAAGACACTTCAGGGACACTTTATGAACAAGGACTCAATAATTATTGTAAAGATTTATCTGGTGACGATTTAGCAAAATGTCAAAAACAATATCCAGAGATAGAGTATGTAGAGCCAGATAATTTTTGGGGTACGTTTTTAGATATTGCAATGATTGTTTTGCCAGTGATTGCTCTTATTATATTTTTCTCATTTATGATTAGGCAGGCTCAGTCTATGAATAATCAATCTATGGGATTTGGCAAGGCCAAAGCAAAACTATACGGCCCAGATAAGAAAAAAGTAAAATTTGAAGACGTTGCCGGTAATGAGGCCGCTAAACAAGATTTAACTGAGATAGTGGATTTCCTTAAGAATCCTAAGAAATATGAGAAGCTTGGTGCTAAAATTCCGCGTGGCGTGCTCCTAGCCGGTGAACCAGGAACAGGTAAGACCTTAATGGCTCGTGCTGTAGCAGGAGAAGCTAACGTGCCGTTCTTCTCAATTTCTGGTTCAGAATTTGCAGAAATGTTTGTAGGTGTAGGTGCCAGCCGTGTACGCGATTTATTTAGTAAAGCTAAGAAGAATGCACCATCTATTATATTTATTGACGAGATTGATGCAGTAGCGCATAAGCGTGATGCTCGTGGTGGAGCTGGGCGTGAAGATGAGCAAACACTCAATCAAATCTTGGTAGAAATGGACGGATTTGATAATGACTCTGGGGTTATAGTAATTGCAGCTACCAACCGTGTAGATATGCTAGACAAGGCTTTACTTCGCCCTGGTCGCTTTGATCGCCATGTTAATGTTACCTTGCCAGAGAGAAAAGATCGCCTAGAAATTCTAAAAGTTCACTTCAAGAATAAACCAGTAGAGGATGACGTAAATCTAGAAGCTTTAGCCGCCAAGACTGCTGGTTCTGCCGGGGCTGATTTGGCAAATATTGCTAACGAGGCTGCCATTACTGCAGCACGTCTTAGCCACAAGAAAATCACTAATGCCGATTTAACAGAAGCATTTGAGCGTGTAGCAATTGGCCCAGAACGCAAGTCTAAGGTCATGTCTGAACAAGAGCGCAAAATAACTGCTTATCACGAGGCTGGCCACGCAGTAGTAGGGCACGTTTTGCCAGATTCTGATCCTGTCCACAAAATTACGATTATTCCACGTGGTGGTACTGGTGGAGTTACATGGTTTCTGCCTCCAGAAGATCGTAGCTACAAGAGCGTATATGAGCTAAAAGATGTTCTTGCGCGTGCAATGGGTGGCCGTATTGCAGAAAAGATTGTCTTTGGCACAGATGCTATCACAACTGGAGCATCATCAGATCTTAAAAATGTTGCCGAATTATCTAAGAGCATGATTTCAGAAGAGGGAATGGGTAAGAAGACGCGCAATTTAGTCTTTCCAGACGCTCCAACTGGGTATTATACAATTACTACAAATAAGCCATATTCAGAAAAGACAGCAGAGCTAATAGACGCAGAGGTCAAAACACTTTCTGATGAGGCTGCAGCGCGTGCTGAGGCAGTGCTAGTTGCCAATCGCAAAGTATTAGACAGAGTTGCTGCGGCGCTCCTAGAAAAAGAGACACTAGAAGAAGCAGATATTCCAGAATTAATGAAAGGCTCTACTCTACCTCCAAGTGCAAAATTATACTAGTTATTCAAGGGGAGTGGTATAATAAAAAGCAATGAAGAGTGCCAAAAGATTTAAATCTATTGTAGCGATGGCTAATGCCAGGTTTTCTATCAAAGCCTCGGCAGTGATTTTAGCAAGCTCTACTTTAGTATCTGCATTGCTTGGTATTTTCCGCGACCGTCTCCTTAACTCATATTATTTGGATACTTATCCTACTGGTATTGATGCTTATACAGCAGCATTCACAATTCCAGATTTTATGTTTTTTATCTTAACATCTGGGGCACTAGCAGTCTCGTTTATTCCGGTATTTAATCAACGTTTGGTCACTGGCAACAAAAAGTCCGCATGGGAACTATCTAGTTCACTACTAAATTTAATGGCGTTTGTCACTCTTGTGGCCTCTATTTTAATTATTATATTCGCCGATCCACTAGTGCGATACGTAGTAGGTCCAGGTTTGGATGAGCCGGGCACAATTCTAGCTATCAATATGATGCGCGTGATTGCGATTAATCCGTTTTTGATGTCTATTGCCACGGTTTTGTCATCTATCCAGCAGGCTGTGGGGCGCTTTGTATTTTATGCTTTAGCTCCAGCGGTATACAATATCGGCATCTTGATTGGTATTGTGTTCTTTACTAATGGCATTAATATCTTTGGCATTCAAATTTTTGAGGGTGGCATTATGGGTGTAGCAATTGGTGTGGTGTTTGGTGCAATTTTGCAGCTGATTATTTCATTAATTGGGCTATTTGGTCTGGGATTTGACTACGAATTCAAAGTAAACTGGAAAAACCACGGTTTTCGTTCTGTACTAAAGTTATTACCTGCACGTTCACTAGACCAGGGGATTGATTATGTAAACACTATTGTCAATACTAACCTATCATCGCGTATGGGTGCAGGTGCAATGCGTAGCTTTCAACAAGCAACCGCACTTCATCAGATGCCAGTAAATTTAATTGGTGTAGCAATTTCTACTGCTTTCTTCCCAAAAATGACCGAGGATTTGGGCGAGGGTAAAGAAGAGGAATATAATGCCACTTTTCGGGCTGCGCTCAGGACAATTATTTGGATTTCATTACCAGTGGCGGTTATTGCATTCTTTGCTAGAGGATACGTAGTATCATTTATTAAGAATGGTGGAGATTCTCTAATTGCATCAGTGTTAGCAACGCTCGTAATAGCAATCTTTGCGCGTTCTGTATTCCACATTGCCTCGCGAGGATTTTATGCTAGACAAGATACCAAGACTCCATTTATAGTTAGTATTGTGGCAGTGGGTCTCTCTACTGTTTTAGCTATAGTGTTCTCTATTTGGGGATTTGGTCCAGAGGGGTTAGGGTATGCACAATCTATTGGCGCATTGCTAGAAATAGTGATATTGCTCTGGATTTTAGACCGCAGAAGTCACCACAAAATCGTTAGTAAGTCGTTCCGCAAGGGCGTGGTCAAGATGTTGATTTCTGGTGCAATTGCTGGAGCGGTAGCCTATTCTCTAACCAAGTTCTTCCCATTACGTTCTACAGATGTTTCTATCTTGGCTACTCTGCCAAAGTTTCTACTAATCTCAGGTTTATCATTTGCGGCATATATAATATCTGGATATTTTTTGGATTTGCCAGAGGTACAGCCAATTGTAGAAAAGGTTAGGAAAGTGCTATTTCGTAATGTCTAACATGTGGTCTTCCCAGCCCAAACCATTCTCACTACAGTAATTTTAAGTCATCTTGGTTTTAGCCTTGTCAAAATTACTTCCAATTCCCTATGAAATGAGATAGCTTCGCCTCATTTCATAAGGTAATTGCGCATAATTTTGACTAGGTAAAATCCGCTTTAATGA
>JAFRAV010000009.1 GCA_017405225.1 Candidatus Saccharimonadota bacterium
ACAAAAGATGGTTTGGAGGATTTTATGTAGATTTCTCCAGCTTCGGCTACGGTTAGTCCCTTTGGCGGTACGTATTCTGGTTTGACAAAAAGGCCTTTATTATAGGATTTCTTTTCTTTGACGGATTTTTGATATTTTCCGGCGGCCATTACAATAATAAGCATACAAAGGGTAACAATAACTATAGAAAATATCAGAAGTGTATAGCTTTGTTTTGGTTGTGGAACAATAAAAGTGCCGGCAGCAAAGGCTACCGCAAAGGTGAGGTTTTCTCCGGCGGAGAGATTAGAAGTCTCAAAGGTGATGACGGTTTCGGCGGATTTTGCAAGAGAGGAATTTGCGGCGCTGGTGTTGTAGGTGGTTTCATCATTGGAGGAGACTTTGCAGTGGCTAGAGATATCGCTGCCGTTATTGGACGCGCCATAAGAGCCGACATAACAAGATGTACCACTACCTAGATTCTTAGCAATATCGGTTGGGAGATGAAGGTTGGCGGTAAGATGGTTAAATTTCTGGAACCAGCCGGTGCCATTAGTATCCCAGTATAATTCCTGAGTGGCAGCGTCTTTGCCGTTCCAGGTCATTTGGCCATCGGCGGTAAATTCAGTAATAACATTGCTAAAATCATACTCTAAGGTATAGACTTGCTCGCCGTGGACATAAGTTGATGAATCGCCAATGTAAAAAGTATAATAACCATTGTTATTTTTTTCTGTTTTGCTGATAGGCTCGTAATTGTCATTTCTTGTGACGGTGAGATTTAGGGCATCCTCGCTTTCGGCGGTGATATTTTTGCCGCCTTGATTAGTGAAAGGAATAGTGCGAGTGATGCCGTGATTTTGGTTGCTATCCGGAAATACCGCGGTCAAGACTTCTTTGACGTGCAGATTACTGCCGGTGTCGGTTTTTTCTAGGTAGTAATCAAAAGTCGCATCTTTGAAATAAAAATTATTAGTGTCCAGAGCACTTACACTTTGGATGTTAGAAAATACTGTGATAAATGTAATAATTAATGTAGTGATAGTTTTTTTGATGATGCTCATAAGTATATTATATATTATTTTGCGATTTGGTATAATAAATAATATGGACTGGGTCAAAAAACACCAAAAGGAGATTATAGAAAGAATTATTGCCGATGCAAATTTAGTGCAAGAGTGTCAAATTGACGAAATTCTAAATATGATTTACAATAAGGATAAGCTAAAGAATTATATAGAAGGAAAAGCATGACATCGAGAAAAGTATCAGTTAGAGAGGCGTTTGGACCAAATACTACTCCAGCAGGTGATGCTGCTGTTCGACGCGCTATGGAATATGCTGCTAAAAAACAGGCTTCTCTTTTGAAGCGTGCTGCGGCGCTTGATAAAAAATCATAGTTTATTAAGGTTTTAGATAATCCTTTTCATAAAAAATCCAACAAAAAATACTTGCGCTTAGGAAAGTGGTTGTGGTATAATGGGAGCATAAAGGGTTATTAAAAGGGTCGCTTTATAGATTAAAGTGGCGACGTGGAAAAGATAATGGAGGTACCGTGTCGACTAAATTAGGATTAATTACGTATCAGAGAGCTTTTTTGGGGGCTGTGTCAGTTTTTGGCGTGGCTTTTTTGGTGGCGTTAGTTTCCGCTTCGATTCTTGCACCAAAGAGTCAGACTAAGGCTGATAGCTTAGAATTTACCACAGATGTATCTGGCATTAGCTATACCACTTCTGTAATCTCTGCTGATAACCTAAAGATTAATCTAAACGCTACTCCCCGTGGAGATCTAGCTATAGCCCATGATACTATCAATACTAAAACCGATAACCCATCCGGCTACCAGCTTTATTTCTCTATGAATCAATCCACGGATTATGATGCTTCTCACCCTGGTAATGCGCTTTACAAAGATGGTAATACGACTAGTAGTAATTTTGTCTCTGCAGGGTCTGGTTCAGTTTCTGCACCGGCGGAACTCACTAACAACACCTGGGGATTTGCCCTAGTTGGTGGAGCTAACAAGCAAACTGGTGTACCAGACACTTTCTCAAACTTCAATGATATCTATGTAGACTCTAATGGTAATTCTAGTACTGGTGCTACTCACCAAACTGTCTTAGAGGATAGTAAATTTGCTGCCGTACCACTAAGATCTGCTGCCGTTAAAGTCCAAGAAGTATCAGAGCCAACTACTTCTGCTGGACAAAACCTAGATGTCTATTATGCTATCAAAGCTAACAATGCTCTCCCTTCTGGAGAATACATTGGTGTAGTAAACTATTATGCCCTGTCTGATACCCCTATCTCTAATCTTGATGCTATTGCCCTCTCTCCATCAGAAATCAGTTCTGATGGTGGTGAGAGCCTAAGAATCATTACTTCCCTCTATTCTAGTCATGTCTTTACTAGCCAAGAAGTAACTATTACTCTAACCAACAAAACAAATAGTAGCATTACTGGTACCTGTACCCTAGACTCTAGTACATCTGTTACTGGTAACGTAGTCCTAACTTGTACCACTCCAGCCTTAGAAGTGGGAGATTATACCGTTTCTGTCTCTATCCCATCTTATGGTAAGAGTTGGAGCAAGGATATTTCTATAGTAAAATCTGGTCCTGCC